>CAZWMB010000039.1:0-13921 GCA_964634635.1 uncultured Lachnospiraceae bacterium | reverse complement strand
TTTCATCCTATAAAATAAAAAGCTTATAAAAAAATTTTTTTCTGTATCCTTTTGCCTTGCAATATTGGTATAATTGAGTTATAATTATAAGATAGGAAAGACGTCATTGAAAGGACAAAGAAAAATGGATTTAAACTTAAAGGATATAGAGCTTGCGGCAAAGCGTCTTGAGCCTACAATACACAGAACAAAAATAGAGTCGTCAAAGACTTTTTCAGAGCTGACAGACGGCGATATTTATTTAAAGTACGAAAATCAGCAAAAGACAGGCTCATTTAAAATACGCGGCGCCTCTAATAAAATTGCCGCCTTGGTTGAGCGCGGAGAGATAACTTCGGCTGTCGCCTCATCGGCGGGTAATCACGCGCAGGGAGTCGCTTACGCCTCGCATGTACACAATATTCCGGCGACAATCGTTATGCCAAAATCCACTCCTATCGCGAAGGTCAGCGCGACAGAGGGCTACGGAGCGAAGGTGGTACTGTATGGCGACTGCTATGACGACGCATATAATAAAGCGGTTGAGATACAGGAAAAGGAGGGCGCGACATTTCTGCACCCCTTTGACGACCTCGAGGTCATGGCGGGACAGGGAACAATAGGTATTGAAGTACTTGAGGATTTGCCTACTGTCGATATGGTGCTTGTACCCGCGGGAGGGGGCGGACTGCTTTCCGGCGTTGCGGCGTGCATAAAGCAGATAAATCCGAGAGTACAGATTGTAGGCGTACAGGCGGAGGGCGCTCCGGCGATATACCGTTCCTTTAACGAAAAGAAACTGATTGTCACCGACAGCGCGACGACAATAGCGGACGGTATTGCAGTAAAGGCGCCGGGTACAAAGACAATGGAGATGATAAACAGATATGCCGACGCGGTTGTGACGGTTTCCGACGCCGAGATTTCAGAGGCGATACTGCTGTTGCTTGAAAGAACAAAGCAGGTTGTTGAACCGGCGGGCGCGACTCCTCTTGCCGCCGTTTTAAACGGGCGGGTTGATGTAAAGGGTAAAAAGGCGGCGTGCATACTGTCGGGCGGCAATATTGACGTTAGCTTTATTCATAGAATAATAGAGCTTGGACTTGTAGCCCGTGAGAGAAAATTGAAATTTAAGACGACGCTTCTCGATATTCCGGGCAGTCTGGAACACCTCTCGCATGTACTTGCCGAAACGAACGCGAATATAGTAATGGTACAGTACGACCGTCTCAGCGCCGACCTTGACCCCGATGAAGCGATTATACATATAGCGTGTGACGTCGGCGGCAGGGAGCATGGTAAAAAGGTGGTAAGGACACTTGAAAAGAACGGCTATAAAATCGTGATGGAGTAAGCTTATATGTTAAAAAAATCTCTTATTTCGCTCATATATGAGGCGGCGTCAATACAGCGCTGGAATGACCATATACGCCCGTGGACCGGCTTTACGGAGCTTGACAAGCAGGCGCACAAGATGTTTTACGCGTATGTTCTCGCCAAGTGCGAGGGCAGCGGCGTTGATACGCTGCATCTTGCTGAGGGCGGTATATTTGAGTTCTTTCACAGAATTATAATGACGGATATAAAACCTCCGATTTACCATAAGCTTGTCAAGGAAAAGGGCGAGCAGATAGACAAATGGGTACTGAATGAACTGAGCGGAGAGATGGAGGGAATAGGCGGCGGCTTTTTTGAGAGAATGAAGCGCTATTATGCCGACAAAGAATACAGCGCGCTTGAAAAAAGGATTTTGAAGGCGGCGCATTACCATGCGACAAACTGGGAATTTAAAATAATTTACCCGATGAATACCGAAACCTTCGGTATAGAACAGGTAAAATGTGAAATGTCTCAGGGACTTGCCGCATGCGACACGTTTAACGGGTTTAAATATTTTGCGGGAAGCGAGTATCTGCAGCAATTTTTATCGCTTATAGGCAAGCTTCGGTATCAGCAGAGGTGGTCAAAGGCGGTAAGAATGCCGCAGACCTTTGTTATGGGACATATGCTTGTCGTGGCGATATTGTCGTATTTTATGTCGCTTGATCTTGAAAATCCATGTAAAAAACGGCTTGAAAATAATTTTTTCGCCGGACTGTTCCATGACCTGCCGGAAGTGCTTACGCGTGATATTGTATCGCCGGTAAAAAACAGCGTCAAGGGACTTGACAGTATTATAAGCGAGATTGAGGATGAGCAAATGCGCGAGATTATATATCCGCTTTTACCGCCGTCGTGGCATAACGAGATAGAATATTTTACGCAGAACGAATTTGACTCTAAAATCAAAATGACGGGTACGCCTGAAATAGTGACGTCTGACGTGATAAATGAGAAATATAACTCCGACGATTTTTGTCCCCTTGACGGACAGATTATACGCGGATGCGACCATCTCTCCGCGTATATAGAGGCTTATATGTCGCTTTCGTACGGTATAAGATCCGAGCAGATGATAAGCGGATATTCGCATCTGCGTGAAAGATATAAAAATAAGGTAATAGGCGGTATAGATTTCAGCAAATTGTTTGACTATTTTACGCTTGACGGTTTGGACGGGGAATAAATATGAGAAAACAAGAGGAATTAACCTTTGACGAAACGAAGGATAAGGCTTTGCGGCTTTTGGAGTTCCGCGCTCACAGTGAAAAGGAGCTAAAGGATAAGCTGCGCCGGGCGGGAGCAAAGGATTTTGACATAGAGGAAACTCTTGAGTTCTGCCGCCGTTATAATTTTGTGGATGATCGCGCCTACGCGATAGGCAAGGCAAAGGATTTGAAAAATCTAAAAAAGTACGGCGCGCGCAGAATAAGGTCGGAGCTTTACAGTAAGGGTATTGACTCAGAGTATGTCGAGGAGGCGCTTTCGCTGCTGGACGATGACGAGGAGGATACGCTGCTGCCGCTTGTGTACAAAAAGCTCAGGGGTGATTTTGAAAAGAAAAGCGTGGACAGATGTATTCGTTATTTTATGTACCGAGGGTATGATTTTTCTGATATAAAGGGCTGTATAGAAAGCCTGAAACAGAAATATGGAGAGTAAAAATATGTATAATATAGGTCTTGTTTCGCTCGGCTGCGCAAAAAACCTGACAGACGCTGAAATAATGCTCGGCGTACTTGCCTCGGACGGCTTTAATATAACCAACAACCCGTCGGAGGCGGATGTGATAATCGTCAATACCTGCGGTTTTATCGAGTCGGCAAAGCGGGAGTCGATTGACGCGATACTGGAGATGTCACAGTACAAGGAGAACAGATGTAAGCTGCTTATTGCCGCCGGCTGTCTGGCGGAACGCTACAGCAGCGAGATTTTAATTGAGCTGCCGGAGGTTGACGCGATAGTCGGTACCGGCGACTATGACAAAATCACGGAAGTTATAAGCGCGGCGCTGGGCGGCGGCAAGCCCGCGGTCTGCGGACATAGGGACAGAACGCCGGAGGAAAGACTTCCGAGAATACTGTCAACACCGCCATATACGGCGTATTTGAAAATCGCCGACGGATGCGACAACAATTGTACCTACTGTGTAATACCTAAAATACGCGGACATTTCCGCAGCCGCCGTATGGAGGATATTGTGGACGAGGCTGAAAGATTGGCGGCAAACGGCGTCAGGGAGCTTATACTGATAGCCCAGGACACGACGCGCTACGGCGCGGATCTGTACGGAGAGTATTCCCTGGACAAGCTTTTGGAGGAGCTTGTCGAAGTCGAGGGAATAGAATGGATAAGAGTGCATTACTTTTACCCTGAGGCAATTACAGAAAGCCTTATAGACGTAATGGCGCGGTACGATAAAATATGTAATTATATAGACATGCCGGTGCAGCACGCCGACAACGACATACTTCGTAGAATGGCGCGCCGTACTACCTGTGATGAAACGCTCAAAAAAATAGAGTATATACGTAAGAAAATGCCGGACTGTACAATACGTACGTCAATAATTGTTGGATTTCCCGGTGAAACGAAGGAGCGGTTTGAAAATCTCCGCGAGTTTGTTAAAAAGGTTAAATTTGACAGAATGGGCGTATTTACCTACTCTAAGGAGGAAGACACTCCCGCGGCAAAATTTCCGGAGCAAGTGGACGAGAGGGTCAAAAACGAGCGTCTTGATAATCTTATGACGCTGCAGCAGGGGATTTCCTTGGAGCTTAATAAAAAGAAAATAGGCGCAACGCTTGAAGTTATTGCCGAGGGTTATGACGAGGAATGTTTTTTATTCTACGGCAGGAGCAGAGGCGACAGCCTTGAGGTTGACGGCAGAGTATACTTCGCCGCAGAGAAGGAGATTACTGCGGGCGATATAATAAATGTAAAAATACTTGACGCGGATGAGTATGATTTGACAGGGGAGGCGGTTCGATGAACACAGCGAACAAAATAACAATGGCACGGGTTTTTCTTATACCGGTTTTCATGGCGCTGTTTATGATTGACAACACCATATGCCATTACACGGCTTTGGGCGTGTTTATACTTGCGTCAATCACGGACGCGGTGGACGGTCACATCGCGAGAAAGTATAATCAGATAACAACCTTCGGCAAGTTTGTTGACCCGCTTGCGGATAAGGCGCTCACAACAGCGGCGTTTCTGATACTTATGCACTACGGCCGTATGGACGTGTGGGCGATGATGATAATACTCGCGCGCGAATTCATGGTCGCGGGAGTAAGGCTTGTTGCCGCGGGAGAGGGTAAGGTTGTCGCCGCAAGCATGTGGGGAAAGCTGAAAACCGTCATGCAAATGGCAGCCGTTACAGCGGCAATGCTGCTTTTGCCCTTTGACAAATTCCTGGGCGTACCCGCGGGCATTATTTCCGGTACGTTTATCTGGATTTCTGTAATATTTACCGTCGTTTCGGGTGTGGATTATTTAATAAAGAACCGTAAGCTGATGGAGATGAAATAAAAGGAGAAAACATATGGACGAGTTTATAAGCATGCTTAAATTTGACGCGTCGGGACTTATTCCCGCGGTTGTACAGAATGTGAATACAGGCGAGGCGCTTATGGTCGCGTACATGAACGCGGACACGATAAAGGAAACCGTAAGCACGGGCAGAGCAACGTTTTGGTCAAGGAGCCGTCAGGAGAGATGGGTCAAGGGTGAAACCTCCGGTAATTTTATGTACGTGAAGGAAATACGTGTCGACTGCGACTGCGACTGCCTTGTACTGCTCGTAAATCCGGCCGGGCCGGCGTGTCATACAGGAAACAGGAGCTGTTTTTTCAGAAAGCTTGAAAACGGAAAGCTTATTGAGGATGATAACAGGACCGCGCGGTCTGACATTGTTGCGCGGGAGCAGGCGGTTATCGAGGACAGAAGGAAAAATCCCGAGGAGGGCAGCTATACAAATTATCTGTTCGATAAGGGCGAGGATAAAATACTTAAAAAGGTCGGCGAGGAGGCGGCAGAGGTTGTTATCGCGGGGAAGAACCGCGACAGGGAAGAAATAAAGTACGAGGTCGCGGATCTTATGTACCACCTTACCGTTATGCTCGTGGATAACGGCATGACATGGGAGGACGTTTACGGGGAAATGGAAAAACGAAGAAAGTAATACTTCCGCGTTACAGACAAAGAGGGGCTGCGGCAAAATGATTTGATATGCTTCACGCGTTAGCCGTACGGAAAACCGCGGGGCGGCATTTGCGGCTTTTTCACAATTTTTAATATTTAATATCCGCTCCGTATTTCTCTCTTATCTCGTTTATTTTTCCGCAGGACATTGCGCCCTCAGGGCATTTGCCAAGTACAAAGCACGACGGACCGTAGTATCCGAAAAGCTCCGGACAAAGCTTTCTAAGCTCCGAAAGCAGCTCGTTTGCGTACTCCCTTATTTCCCACTGAGCGCGCGAGCAGGTTCTCAATTTTATAAACACAAAAAGCTCGTTCGCGTTCATAGTCGTTATCACAGGTACCGTCATACCGCTAAGCAGGACATATACCCTGTCCTGTATCCTTACATTTGCGCGGCTCAGCTTTTTATCAAGCTCGGCGCTCCTTTTGAATATTTCCGAGTAGCTCTCTCTCTCTCCTATATCCGTTACGCTTTTTGGTACAACATATTTGTCAAAGCTGCACGCCCTGACAAACTCAGGCGCTATAAGCGATTGCATACGGTGTCTGGCAAGGTGAGTAATTCCCGCCAGTGACACCGCGCCGAAACGTATCATGGCGCTGACCTGCTCCAGCTCACGCTTTCTTGTCTGACTCAGCGCCTTCTTTATTATTTCCCTCCGGCGCTCGCTGTTATCCGTGTCGATACCGTTTAACCGGTGATTCAAAGCGAACGCCAGACAGATTTTTTCACACGGTTTCTCCGTCAGGCTGAGTATTTTTACCCCTTTGTAATCCTCTTCGATACGCTGTCGCTCGCTTATGTACCCGTTTAAATCCTCGTGGCTGTCGTCATTCTTTTTCGTAGGCTCGGGCTTTACCGGAATGTACGGCATAATTTTTTTCGCCTGCTCCAAAATCGACATTCCCAACGCTTTTAATTCCGGATAATACGCGCCCCTGCCGTTTATCATTTCATCGATAATATGTATAAGCTCGCGCGCGTTAACGCTGCAGTAAAAATTACTTCTGAACGAGTACGGCAGGACAAATCTCGCGTCCTCCTTCGCCACGCCCAGTCCGACAAGGCGATTATACTCCGAAAACAGGTACTCCATATGCTCCCTGTATATTTTCCCGAGGCACTCCCCCTGTCCCGTATACGAAAAATCCGGAGTATAAAAGCCGGCTTTGCCGAAATCCACATAACGCCTTGATTTCACGGTAAAGGCGGCAAGCCTGAACTCAATCATAAACTGCTCCGCCGCCACCGAAACATCGTTAAACGACAGATTAAAATACGAATGCTCCAGAACCGACTGATGTCCGGACGACAGTATTTTCTTTATGAGCTTATCATTCACCTCTTTATCGTTTGCGAGAGATTTCTCATATATAGCGTCGGCGCCGCCCTGCGTTGTTGAAATTCTTCCCGCCGCGGAAATAATCGCGTCCGCGTTTTTATTGTTATATAATATTTTAACTGTTCCTTCCATTTTTCCACACGCGCGTGTACCCCGCGCCGCTCCTTTTTATATTTTTAATTTTTCCCCGCGCCCTTCATACTTTCAAGCCACACAATCAGTACCGATAAGTCAGCCGGCGATACGCCCGAAATTCTCGACGCTTGTCCAAGCGATTTAGGCTGTATTTTATTCAGCTTCTGTCTTGCCTCAAGGCGCAGGCCGTGTATATCCGAATAATCCTGATTTTCCGGCAGCATACGCTCCTCCATCCTTTTGAATTTTTCCACCTGCTCCCGCTGACGCTTTATATATCCGTCATATTTCAGCTTTATTTCCACCTGCTCGCATACGGCGTCCGGCAGCGGTTTTCTGTCCCTGTCAACCGCAGCCGTCCTTTCATAGTTAAGCTCCGGACGCTTTAAGAGATCGCTGAGGCGTATACCGGTCCTTACCGCTGACGTGCCGTATCTTTCAAGCAGAGGATTTGCGTCCTTAGGCGGTACCACAACCGCTGTAACTCTTTTTATCTCAGCCGCTATCTGCTTTTGCTTTTCAAGAAATTTTTTATAGCGTTGAGCGCTTATAAGCCCCAGCCTATACCCTAACGGCGTGAGCCGCTCGTCGGCGTTATCCTGACGAAGCAACAAGCGGTACTCCGACCGCGAGGTCATCATTCTGTACGGCTCGTTTGTACCCTTGGTGACAAGGTCGTCGATAAGCGTTCCGATATAGCCGTCCGAGCGGCTGAGTACAAAAGGCTCCTTCCCCTGTAATTTCAGCGCGGCGTTTATACCCGCGACAAGTCCCTGCGCGGCCGCCTCCTCATAACCCGAGGTACCGTTAAACTGACCCGCTCCGTACAGGTTAGCGATATTCTTGAATTCGAGCGTCGCGTAAAGCTGGGTCGGGTCGCAGCAGTCGTACTCAATAGCGTACGCCGGGCGCATAAGCTCCGCTTTTTCAAGTCCTTTCACACTCCTGTACATTTCAAGCTGCACATCCTCCGGCAAGCTTGTGGAAAAGCCCTGCGCGTACATCTCCTTTGTATCAAGCCCCATTGGCTCTATAAAAAGCTGATGACGTTCCTTATCCGCGAAACGTACCACCTTGTCCTCGATGGACGGACAGTACCTCGGTCCGACGCCCTCGGCAATACCGCCGTACATGGCGGAACGGCTGAGATTATCACGTATAATTTTGTGTGTTTCGACATTCGTGTACGCCAAATGACACACAACCTTATTCTCGCCCGTTTCCTCGGTTTCAAAGGAAAATGGAATTATTTTTTCATCTCCCTCCTCCGTTTCCATTTCAGAATAATCAAGAGTGTCGGCGTGCAGACGCGCCGGAGTGCCTGTCTTAAAGCGTTTAAGCCCAATCCCGAGAAGGCGCAACTTTGCCGACAGCTCATTGGCGGGGAACATGCCGTCCGGTCCGCTCTCGCGCGAGTATGAGCCTATAAGTATTTTACCCTTTAGGTATGTGCCGCTCGCGATAATTACCGCTTTCGCTCCGTACTCGGAGCCTGTATGCGTAACCACGCCCCGGACGGCGTTATCCGCGTCCGTTAGTATATCCGTTATTTCCGCCTGCTTAATTTGTAAATTCGGCTGATTTTCAAGACGTTTTTTCATTTCAATATGGTATTTTTTTCTGTCGATCTGCGCGCGAAGCGAATGTACCGCCGGACCCTTGCCGCGATTGAGCATCTTGGACTGTATAAAGCACGCGTCCGCGGCCTTTCCCATTTCACCTCCGAGCGCGTCCACCTCACGCACAAGATGTCCCTTTGCCGTACCGCCTATACTCGGATTACAGGGTAAGTTACCTATCGCGTCAAGACTTATGGAGAACATAACGGTACGCATGCCGAGTCTTGCCGCCGCGAGCGCCGCCTCGCAGCCGGCATGTCCGCCGCCGATAACGGCGACGTCGTATTCGCCTAAAATCATTACTCATTCTCCCCGATATACTCAATTTTTGCCTGTTTCTTTTCTATGTCCTTCAAAATTGAACGTTCAATTACACGCGCCGCGTAAAATTCCGTCACATAGCGAGTCACGCAGAGTCCGAACACGAGCATTATAAACGCCGCCGCGAACGGGTTCAGGAAAGAAAACAACAGTATTGTGATTGCCGCGCTGACAAGCGTTGTGAAAAAATTACCGGGCAGCTTTGCAAGCGTTATAAGCAGCGCGTTTTTATACAGCAAGCCCGCGCCGCATTTAAATGTGACCATAATATGATACAGATACGGATGCATCATTGTGTAAATTATAAGCGCGAGCGCCGTTACATACATAAGCGTAAGCCATAAGATACCGCCCTGAACGGTATAAAAGCCGTAGTAGAAATACAGAGCGTTAATACCGAGTATGAGTACAAGCGCGTCAACCAGAACCACAAGCATACCCTGCTTGAAATTCTCCTTGAACTTGTCCAGCCCGTCGCTCACAATCCATGCGTGTTCTCCGCGCGTAAAGCAGCGGTTAATATATGAGTACGCCGCGGATGCGGGTCCGGAACCCCACAGAGTGAATACGCCCACGGCGAAAACGATTTGCAGCGTTATACGCACGCCGTCCTCAATTTCCGAAACCGTAAGCCCCTCCGACGCGGGCTGAAGCTTTGCGGCAAGCGTCTGTGTAATCCCGGTACCGTCAGATACCGCTCCTCCGAGAATAAACAAAATAAAAAGCCATATTATACTGGTTAATGAGTACAGACAGTTTACCTCTAAAAGCTTCATGAATTTGTGCGCGAGTATGTCAAGAAACAAAAAAAATCCCTTTTTCTTAGGCTCGTTTTTATCAACGCCCTTGCCCGGCTTTGTATAGCCTCCTCCGAATATACCCATAGTATCAGCCTCCTTGTAATAATTTTCAATTTACGCAAATTATATTGTAACATATTTTGTTTTGTGATACAATATAAAAAATGAAGTTTTATTGTAATAAGGAATTAAAAATGAAAAAAATCATTGTAAACAGGAACGACGCGGGACAGCGTCTTGATAAATTCCTGACAAAGTACCTTGTAAATATTCCTCGGAGCATGCTGTACAAATCACTGCGCAGAAACTGTGTGCGCGTAAACGGCGCGCATGTCAGGGACGGCGGTCACGCGCTTAAAGAGGGCGACGAGCTGTCGCTGTATTTTAAAGACGAATTTTTTCCGCCTGACAGCGGCTTTATACCGTACCGCGACGATATTGACATAATTTACGAGGACGAGAACATAATACTTATAAACAAACCCGCCGGACTTGTTGTACACGCGGATGACCGCGGCACGAACGACACGCTTTTAAGACGTATGCAAAGCTATCTGTACGGCAAGGGTGAGTACAACCCGCTCACGGAGCATTACTTCGCCCCATCCTTCTGCAATCGTCTTGACCGCAATACCTCCGGTATAATAATAGGCGCAAAAAACGCCGAGGCTTTGCGTATTATAAATGAAAAAATACGTTCCCGCGAGGTAAAAAAGCTATATCTGTGTATTGTTGAAGGACGTATGACAGGAAGTAAAACTCTTACGGCGCAGCTTGAACGTCTTGAAAAAAAGGTACGCGTTACCGATTTTGCAGCCGCCGGCTCCGGGGCGGTCAGCCTGAGCTATACCGTCCTCGGCAGCCGCGCCGGTCAATCCCTGCTTGAAATCAATCTTGAAACCGGACGCACCCACCAGATACGCGCGCAGCTCTCCCATATCGGTCATCCGCTGCGCGGAGATAAAAAGTACGGCGCAAGGTCCTCGAGCGCGGTATGTCTCACGAGCTACAAGCTCCGGTTTGACTTCGTCACCGACGCCGGCGCTCTTAATTATCTCGCCGGCAAGGAATTTCAAATAAGCGTTGATTTTGCCGGCGCTTTTTCACAGCAAAAAGTATAAAGCTCCGCCGTTGCCGCCGGCTTACCGAGATGGCGCGCGCTTTCCTCCAAAAGCTTCACCCTCCAGCGGCAGCCGAGCATAAGACTGAGCGCCTCCGAAATTGTATAGGTATCGTTAACCATAACCGCGGCTCCGTTGTTTACCAGAAAGCTCAGATTATGATCCTCCTGACCTGGAAGAGGGTTCATTATAATCATCGGCAGACCCTTTGCCAGTGTTTCGGAGGTAGTCAGACCTCCCGGCTTTGAAACTATAAAATCCGACGCGTCCATCATAACGTCCACATTATCCACAAAACCGTATGTGCGTACCGGTTTCGTCCAAATCTCCTCGTCAATGGCGGCTTTTATTTTTTTATTGGAACCGCATACGCACAAAATCTGAAAATCATACGGATAGCTGTCCATTTCCGACAGCGTTTTTTTAATGTTTCCGTAACCCATTGAACCCATGATAACAAGAGCGGTCGGTATATTTTTAATCCCTAACCTCTTTCTCGCCTCTTCCTTTTCGCCTTTCACCGCAAATTGTTTCCTTACGGGTATTCCGAAGGGCAGCAGCTTTTCGGCCGGTATACCCTTTCTCTGCATCTGATGCGACAGCAGCTCGTCCGGAATTACATAGTAGTCAAGAAACGTGCTCTCCCAGAACGGATGCACCGTGAAGTCGGTAACAATGCCAAACGATGGACAATGTATAACGCCCTTATCCCGCAGTATGCTTATACATACTCCCGCGTAGCTGTGAGTACCGATGATTATGTCCGGCTCGTATTGCTCCACATACTTGCTTAGCTTTTTGGACACAAACCGCGACAAAACGGAAAGTATTGAATGTTTATCATACGGCTCGTCCTTTTCGGTAAGTTTGTCGTACGCCTTACCGTAGGTTTTGGCAAGATACTTCGTGGAAATCAAATATCCGTCCTGTATGGAATTGCCTAAGCGGCGGTTTATGTAATCAAATATGTCAAGTATTCCGCAGGCGTGTCCGTTCTCCTCAAAATATTCCCGTATAGCCTTAGCGGTGGAATGATGTCCGTAACCCGCGCGTATCGATAATATTAACACTCTCATATTTTTCTCCTCTCGGACAGCCGAATTTGTCCGTAAAAAATCAATTATATCACAACTATTATAACAAATTGAAATAAAAATTTCAACCTATTGACTTTTGAAATATAATGACTTATAATGTCATAAGTTATTTAACAAACCAATCCACCGGAGGAATAACATGTTAGCAGATATGACGCGGGGCAACCCGCTTAAACAGATACTTGCCTTTTCGGTACCCATGCTTATAGGAAATATTTTTCAGCAGGTATACAGCCTTGTCGACTCAATGATAGTAGGCCGCTTTGTCGGGGCGCAGTCGCTCGCGGCAGTCGGAGCGACAAGCACGATATTCACGGTCATGACGTCGCTTATGATGGGTCTTACCAACGGCGCGGGAATTATCATATCCCAGTGTTTCGGCGCAAGGCGTTTCGGCGAGCTGCGCATAACGGTTACAGGACTTATATACATAGTTGCCGCAATTTCGGCGGCTGTCTCAGTCGCCGGAGTAATTTTTTCGCCCGCTATACTGACGCTGCTTAACACGCCGGAAAACGTTATGCCGGAGGCGTCGGTTTATATAAGAATAATCTTTTCCTTTACAATCGGTATGGCAACGTACAACGCGACGGGCGCGCTTTTGAGAAGTCTTGGAGATAGCCGCACGCCGCTGTACGCGCTTATGCTTTCTTCGCTCATAAATGTAGGACTGGATTTACTGTTTGTGCTTGTATTCAAAACGGGCGTCGCCGGCGCCGCGGCCGCGACGGTCATATCCCAGATAATAAGCGCCGTATACTGCATAGCGCATATTATACGTAACAGAAAGCGGTTAAAGCTCACCGGCTTAACGTTCAGAACCACAAACGAGGCGGTATGCCGTATATTCAAAGCAGGCTTGCCGGCGGCTCTCGAAAGCTGTCTTATATCGCTCGGTACTATGAGCGTGCAGCGGCTTGTAAACTCGTTCGGTTCCATGACAATGGCGGCGTATACCGCGTCAACCCGCATAGACAGTATCGCGGTTGCGCCAATCGTTTCAATAGGCAACGCTATTTCGATTTTTACGGGTCAGAATATGGGCGCCGGAAATATAGACAGGATAAAACGCGGTCTTTATCAGACGCTCGCCGCGCTGGCGGTATTATGTGTAATCATCGCGTCATTTATTGTAATATTCCGTACCCGGCTGCTAAGCCTGTTCCTGGACAGCTCCGCGTCGGAGGCTGTCGCCATAGGCAGCAGATACCTTACTGTTGTCTGCGTAGCGTACATCATGGCGGCTGTAATGCGCAGCTACCTTAATGTACTGCGCGGCGCCGGCGACGTAAACACCTCGGCAATATCCGGAGTGACGGAGCTTGCCGGCAGAATAATCTTTGCGTATATACTTGTACGTCCGCTCGGCTCAACCGGTATATGGACAGCTACTCCGATTGCCTGGGCAATGGGCGCGGCTGTGCCTGTTATACGCTATTACTCAGGTAAATGGCAAAGTAAAAAGCTGGTCTGAAGCTTACGCCGCGATATACAGATTGGAGCATGACACTTTTTGCCGGCTGCTTTTTTAGTCCTATCACATAAAATCATATAAAAAACCGCGGAAATTTCATAGTTTATTGCAAAATGTAACAAATATTGTATTATTGTATCAGGGGTGGCAGAGATGAAAGATATAATAATACAAAATTTCAATCAAGTAACGGACAATAGGTGTAAATGTGATGTAAAGCACAAATTAACAGATGTTTTAGTACTAATAATGCGTGCGGTTTTATGCGGTATTGACACAATATCTGAAATAGTTGAATACGGCAAACAAAAGCAATATCTGTTATACGCCAAATTCGGCATAGAAAAAATACCATCCGAATTAACCGTATTCAGAATTCTAAATATGATTAACGCGGACATTATTGCGGTGTGTTATCGGAAAATGCTCAGAAAACGCTGAAC
>CAZWMB010000038.1:0-14074 GCA_964634635.1 uncultured Lachnospiraceae bacterium | reverse complement strand
AGCAGACGGCGCTTGCCGAATTTATACAGACAATAAAAAAATAAGCGTTTCTCGGGATTGGCGTGAAACGCTTTATTTATACCGCTCCGATACCGTCTTATCCGCGTTCCCTTTATAACGGTAATTTTTTTTAGTTGAAAAACCTCAGTATATAGTGTATAATATAAACATACATACTTGATAAGCTGATTTTTGGGAAAATTCCGTATCAAAAAAATTTTTCTTGAAATTATCTTGCAAAAAGTATATAATGATTATATAATATACAAGTATGTATGTAGAAGGGAACGATAACTATGTATAAATCAAATTGTATACATAGCTCGGAATGCGGACCCCATAAGGACAAATTTGGGGAAATGGTAATTTCCGAGGCGGACAGGCTAAAGCCGATTATCAGAGAACAGCTGCTGAGAAAATATATTCTCGGCACAGACGATACATATGAAACCTTTAGAATATACCGCGACGCCTTCAACATCGAGGCGACGCGGGAAACCAGAATGATACTTATCCGTCCCGCGCAGCTGAGCGATACTGAGAATTTCTTTTTATTGAAGGCGGCGGCGGAGCAGATTTTGGGCGCCGACAATATATTGCTCAGTACAATTATCGGTGACCATATCCTTATGATAGCGGAGCTTTTGGAACGCGGCGAGCTTGCGGCGAAGCTTAATAAAATAAGCGACGACGGAAAAAAAAAGAGCGGCTGCGGTATTTTGGCGGTTTACAGCGTGGCGTTTTGTATTGCCGACGCGCCGTCGGTATACAAGCGTCTTAGGGATTACATGGGGTACCCGTTTTACTCCGACAGCCATGTTTTGTACGAGAGGGAAATCAAAATCAATAAAAAAGCCGCAAGCCCCAAGTCGGAGTATAAGGCGATTGAGAACGCGGTACAAAAGGGCGGCACGGAGGAGCTGAAAACGCTCCTGAACGGCTTTTTTGATGAAATACGTAAAAGCGCTCCGCTCCAAAGCGTCGCAAAGGCCTGCTGTCTTGAACTGTATGTCTGTATGATACGCGGCTGCAGCGTTGAAAAAACGGAGCAGTATACGAGAGACTTTTCCTCTGTAATATACGAGGCGAAAACTCTTTCGGAAATACATAAATTTATTGAGGAGAAGGGTATGGAAATAGCTAAGCAAAATTCACCCGACAAAGGGGTTATTTACAGTTCTCTCATTCGCGACACTGTAAAAATCATAGACGAAAATCTTGGCAACGAAAATCTTTCCTTAAGATGGCTCGCGGGTACAATCCTGTACACAAACGTGGACTATCTGGGTAAGCTTTTCAAGAAGGAAACCGGGAAAAATTTCTCGCACTACGTCATGGAAAAGCGTATGGAAATGGCCAAGGAGCTTATCATTGACGGCAGGAAGGACAAGATATACGAGATTGCGGAAAAGGTGGGATACGGTTCAAATTCGCAGTATTTCAGTCAGGTGTTTAAAAAATATACCGGCGTTTCACCGCTGGAATACAAGGAGTTTGTACGGCTCTCGCGCGGAAAGGCGAATGGCGAAAAGCCGTAAAATTATACAAACATAACGGATTTTTAGCTGTCAGAGCGGCTTGTTATGTTATATAATACAATTTACTCTCTTATATATACAGGGAGCGTAAACAAAGTTAATAGAAATCGGGAAAACTCGGTTTTTATATATATAATAAATATAAAGAATTTATGGAGGTATTCACATGGGTAACAAGATGAAAAAACTAATCTGTGCGCTTTTGACGTCAGCTATGTTTATTACATCGGCGGGCGTTGCCGTTCTTGCGGACGAAACGGAAACGGACGCGACGGATGCTACCGTTACGGCGACAGAAGCTCCGGCGGACGACGCTGAGGCGACAGAAGCTCCGGCGGACGACGCTGAGGCGACAGAGGCTCCGGAGGCGACAGAGGCTCCGGCGGCTACAGAAGCGCCGGCTTCGAGCAGTACGTATGATTCCGACAGCTACTATCAGAAGGCGCTTTCGCTCTGCTCGGCGCTTGGAATTATTACAGGCTATGAGGACGGCAGCGTTAAGCCGGAATCAAACGTAACAAGAGCTGAAATGGCGTCAATCGTTCTGAGAATGTTGGCTATCAGTTCAACCTCTACATATCAGAACGGCTTTACAGACGTAGACTCAAGCCACTGGGCGGCCAATCAAATCCAGACGGCTCAGGAGGCCGGTATTATCAACGGTATGGGCGACGGCACCTTCGTTCCGGACGGAAATGTTACATACGCTCAGGTTGTGGTAATGCTTGTAAACGCTATGAACTATACGACGGACGCCGAATACTACGGCACAAACGGCGGTCACTGGGCGTCGGGCTATTTGAAGGCCGCGGCGACGTCGGGTCTTGACCTGTTAAAGAACGCGCCGGGAGAGGCTGACGAAGCTACGGAACGCGGCGTTGTTATAAAAATGGTATACAACGCGCTCCTTGGCGATTACAAGGATATTTCAGGCTATGAGAACGGCTATCCGGTTTACAGCGCGGACAAAACTCTCGCTGAGGCAAAGTTTAAGCTGATTGAGGAGAAGGGTATTCTTACAGCCACCTCAAAGACAACCGTATCGGGCACGGATGTTCAGGAGGGTCAGATTGAGATTAAGATAGAAGACGACGATAAGACGCAGCTTTACGACTGCGCTCTGACAGGTCTTGAGGACTACCTCGCTCAGAAAATTACATATTATTACAAAGAAAACAGCGGACTTACTCCGGAGGTTCTCGCGGTGACATACGACTCGTCAAAGACGGATATCTACACAATCGACGACGTCGACACGATTGAAAAGCTTACGGGCTTTGACGATAACCAAGGCTCGATAAAAATTGAAAAGGTAAGCAAGGCGAAAAATTGTGAAAACGCCACAATTATTTACAACGGTAAGATTGTAGACAAAGCCGCTCTTTCAATTCTGGAGGAAGACGGCGTAACTCTCGACGAGCTGCTTTGGCCGGACAAGGGTTCAATCAAGCTTATCGACAGCGATAAGGACGATATCTATGACGTTGTATTCGTTGACTCATATGAGATTATGCTTGTTACAAGCGCGGGTACCGACAGACTTACAGGTAAGGTGTCCGCCGCTACGAGCGAAGATATAGGCAAGACGGAGGCTAAGTCCTTAAACCTTGACGACAGCGAGGACAGAACCGTAACGGTTACAAGAAACGGCGCGGAAGTTAAGGTAAGAAACCTTAAGAAGAACGACGTTGCCGCGATAAAGGCAAGCATTGACGAAACGGTTGTCGATATTATCGTAACGGGCGAGAGCGTGACGGGCACGGCGACAAGCTTTACAAAGAAACTTAACGAAAGCCACGTTAAGGTAAACGGAGAGCAGTACGACGTTGCGAATATCGCTGTCGACGACGTAAAGACGGGCTCCGCCGCTACCTTCTATCTCGATATGTTCGGACGCATCGCGTATATCGAGTCCGCCTCAGCCGACGGACAGCTTCAGTCCGGCGAGAGCTACGGCTGGATTATGAACGCTTACAATTCAGAGTCGGGCGAGGATTACTATATCCAGATGATGACTATGGATGGTAAGGAAGTTGAAATGACGCTTTCCTCAAAGGTTGACTTCTGGGGACCGAAGGCTACGGCTTCCGAGGAGCTGACAAAGGACGAGGTTAAGGAAGAGATGACAACACTTCTCGCTTCTCCCTCTAACTTCCTGACGCTCAGCACTTCTACGACGACGCCTATAAGACTGGCTAAGTATAAGGCTAATTCAAGCAACTCTATTACAAGACTTTACTGCGCGGTTGACTCCACAACGGTAGACGACGAGGACGCGGTAAGAATTAACCCGACGGACCTTAACGGCAAACCGGTTGCCGGCGGTCTGGTAAACGGATATTCTATAACCGACGGTCTGCTTGAAATCTCCGTACCCAAGACGGCGGCGGATATGAAGAACGCCGAAAACTATAAGTTCGGCGAGGTAACATCTTCGGTTTACGTTGTAAGAGAGAACGGTTCAAGCCGCAATTATGTCGTCGGCGAGTTCTCAAGCTCCACAACCCCGACGCTTCTTATAAACTTCACAACAAGCGCGGACGCTCTTGCGGATCTCGGCGATATCGATACGAACGGCAATAACCCCGTAATGGTGGTTGAGGACGTCGACATGGGCGTTGACGACGACGACAATCCCGTTTACACTGTAAGCGGTTACGTAAACGGAGCCGAGGCGTCGTTTACAACGACAAAGAACACCGTTCTCGGTAAAATGAGTACAAAGGCTAAGATTATCGACGACGCAAGAGATTATAATACGACGGAGCTTTGGAACGCGAAGGAAACGGATTCATATCTGTCAGACTTCCTTGACGAGGGCGACCTTGTACTGTACGATACGGGCGAGAGACTGATACTTCTTATGGACGCGGACGATATGTACGCCGTAGTGGCGAAGGAGAACGAGGACGGCACGAGAGGCGACAAAACCCTTTCAAAAACCAACGGTTATATGTTCGGCGCGTTCCAGCCGTTCGCCGCGCGTAACATGTTCGTATGCGGCGGTCTGGTACAGGCGGAGCTTGACGACGTTTGCTGGGTAGAGCTTGACGACTTCGGCGTAACGGTAAATTCGGCCACAGGTAGCGGCGCTGTCGCGGCTTCAAACCTTAATACAATATCCTTCGATTCGTCCAAGCTAATGGATACAATCGAGATTAACATCAACTCGGGTAAGGCTCAGATAGACAAGGAAGGCAGCGAAATTTCGGACCTTGTAACATTTGACGACGACACAAAGACGGGAGATTACATCTTCGCAAGATTTGCGGATAAGGGTACTCTTCAGGAAATGATTGTTTACAGATTTGTAAAATAATCGGAATATTGCTTGATAACAACGGACGCGCGCGCGTCCGTTGTTTTTTTGCGCATTTAAGGTTGTAAATTATATCATTTTATGATACAATAACGTATTATATCAGAAGGAAGAACAATTTATGCGGCATTATATAAAGCATTTTGTAACAATAACAAAACACAGGCATACGGTAATCGCTCATTGCGCCCGATGCGGAATATTGCGGCAGGGGCTGCGTCACGATTTGTCGAAGTACAGTCCGACGGAGTTCATACCGGGAGCGAGGTTTTACCTCGGCGACCGCAGCCCGACCGAGGCGGAGCGCGACGAGTACGGATACAGCGCCGCGTGGATGCACCATAAGGGCAGGAACCGTCACCATTTTGAGTACTGGACGGATTACAACCCGAAAACCCGGCGTATGGAGGCGGTGGAAATGCCTCTGCGGTACGTGAAGGAGATGTTTTGCGACCGCGTCGCGGCGGGTAAGATTTATCTGGGAGATAAATATACGAACGATAACCCTATAAACTATTTTTTGCGGGGCAGCGCAAAGACCGCCATGCACCCGAAAACCGCCGCTCTGCTCGAGAAATGGCTCCGTATGTTACAGGAAAAGGGCGAGAAGGAAACCTTCGCATATATAAAAAGACTTAAATAGATACGCCGTACGCGGGAAAAAGGAGATGACCCGAATGAAAAAGCTGAACAGACTGTTATACTCAAACAAATTCTGCGCGCTTATAATGCTGCTGATGCAGGTCGCGGTGTTTGTCGCCACGTACATCTGGATTTCGGATTACTCAAAGGCTCTTTTCGGACTTACAACGGTATTGAGCGCGGCGCTTATAATCTTTGAAATAAACCGTACCGAGGAACCTAATTTTAAGATGACATGGCTGGTGCTTATAGCTATAATTCCCATTTTCGGCGCGTTGTTTTACCTATATACACGCGCGGGCAGCGTATCGTATAATATAAGCGAGGATTACCATCGCGCTCAGGAGCTTAATAAGCGGTACCTTGTACAGGATGCGGAGGTCATGAGGTCAATCGCGCTTAACAATCCCCGTGAGGACGGCTTTGTGCGCTATCTGACAAAATACGGCGGCTCGCCGGCGTACACCAATACCGCCGTTAGGTATTATCCGATTGGCGAACAGATGTTTGAGGATATGAAAAAGGAGCTTTTAAAAGCGGAACGCTTTATATTTATGGAGTTCTTTATCATAAATAATAATGACCGTATGTGGGAGGAAATCCTCGATATTTTAAAGAGTAAGGTCAAGCAGGGAGTGGACGTCAGAATAATATACGACGCGGCGGGCTGTATAGCCTCTTTGCCGCGCGGCTATGACGCGTTTCTGCGGCGACTGGGTATAAAATGTCATGTGTTCTCCCCTCTTGTGCCGCTTATTTCCACGCATCAAAACAACCGCGACCACAGAAAAATTCTCGTAGTGGACGGCGCGAGCGCGTTTTGCGGAGGTATAAATATCGCCGACGAGTACGTCAACGATAAGCTGCGCTTCGGACACTGGAAGGATACCGGTATTATGCTGCGCGGCGAAGCTGTCGCGGGCTTTACCGCGATGTTTATGGAGATGTGGAATGTAAACGAGGCGGAGCCGGAGGACGGCGGCGAGTTTATAAAGGCGTCAAAGAAGTATTCCGTGGATACGGCCGGATTTGTCGTGCCGTTCGGCGACACGCCGCTTGACAAGCTGTATATCGGTAAGCGCGCGTATATGGAAAATCTTAACAGCGCCACCGACCATGTATATATTATGACGCCCTACCTTGTCATTGATAATGAGATGTTCGAGTGCATGAAGTACGCGGCGCAGCGCGGTGTGGACGTAAAAATTATCATGCCGCATATCCCCGACAAGTTTTACGCATACTGGCTCGCGCGTACATATTACCGCGAGCTTACAGACGCGGGCGTGGAGGTGTATGAGTACACTCCCGGATTTGTGCACGCGAAAGCGTCCGTCAGCGACGGAAAACGCGCGATTGTCGGTACGATTAACCACGATTACCGCAGTCTGTACCTGCATTATGAGTGCGCGGCGTATCTGCTGGACACTCCGGCTGTTATAGATATAGAAAGCGATTTCAAGGAAACGCTTGACCGTTCTCAGAAAATCACAGTGGAGGATATAAAGCGTTTCAATATTTTTACAAAGCTGATAGGGCGTATTCTGCGTCTTATAGCTCCTCTGATTTAAAATCCCGCGGGAAGGCTTCTTTGGGAAAGCTCCCGCGGGAATTATTTTCGTTTAAAATACGCAATCGCGGAGGCGGCGTCGTAGGCCGAGCCGATTACAGACAGCTTTTCCTTTATAAAGTCGCTGAATTCTCCGCCGTTTTTCTCCAGTATGCCCACGAGATACGCCGTAATGTTTTTCGGCATGTCAAGCTTTTTTATTATTCCGTCCTCGGTTTCCGCCGTACATTCAAACTCGTTGTACGCGTCCATGACGGCGTCCGTCAGCGAGTCCACCGTGTACGGGCGCAGCTTGTCAATGTCAAAAATACGCGCCGCGCTTTCCAAACCGTTCAGTATTTCCGAGGAATATTTACCGAGCGCGCCGAGATAATCGCCGCTGTAAAAGGCGTATTCGCCGCCGAGGCAGCGTCCGAATACCTTCAGCGTTTCCAGGTACCCCTCCTCGATAGCGCGCGCTATGCCCTCGCGGTTAAATTCAAGCGCGCCGGTTTCCGGATGCGCGCTTTTTATATTTATGACGTTCCTTCCCGCCGTATTAAAGCTTTTGTACACGCCTATTCCGCGTACGTTAACGGCGATTATATCGTAAATACCGCGCTCTGTCATCATGCTTACCGGCATGTTGTTTGACACTCCGCCGTCTATAAATCTCTTTTTGTTTATCACCCGCGGTCCAAACAACGGGAAACACGCGCTTGCCATGATGTACTCAATCATCATGCCGTTGGGTATGTCCTCACGGAAAAGCGTTGTTTCCCGCTTGTCGCTGAGCGAGTACGCGGCGATACCGAGAGCTATCGGCGATTTACGTATTCTGTCCTCGTCAAGGACGCGCCGCAGCAGCAGCTCAAGCGGCGACGAATCCAATCCGGAATTTTTGTATATTTCCTTTGTAAGCGCGGCTATGTTGGATAGCTTCAGTATGTCCTCGCAGTCAGTCATTTTTTCCGGCAGCGTGATTATGTCCTTCGCCTCGACGCTTTTCCACATGCTTTCCGCCGCTTCATAGTCGCCCTGCGCGATAAGCGCGCTGTTTACCGCGCCGATTGACGCGCCCGCCGCAGCCGTTATTTCTATATTCATCTCACGCAGCGCGCGCCATACTCCGATATGATACGCGCCGCGTACGCCGCCTCCGGCGAGTACAAGACCATATTTCATACCTGTTTTCTCTCCCGTCAGCAGAAATTCATATATCGCATGTAAAGCTCCTGAAAGCTCTCGTTTTGCGTCAGAGAAACCTCGGAGGAGATTTCGCGTATATGCTCGGTTCTGCTCTCTCCGTCGGCGCGTTCGCAGAATTTTGCCAATCCGCCGAGCGAGCTGTTGCCGATAATTTTTACGCGTCCCTCAAGCTCCCTTGGAAATAAACCTATATCGCACGCCTTTTTGGGTGAAAGCGAATGACCAAAGCCGCCGGCGAGGTAAAGCGTGTCGATACCCTCCGCGTCCGTACCGTACACGCTCATGAGAGTGTTTATACCGGCGCGTACCGCCGCCTTTGCCATTTGTACCTGGCGTATATCTGTCTGCGTGAACACTATACCCTCAGCGACGGTATAGCCGTCGTGAAAGTAATTGTCGGACAGAAGTCCTGTTTTATCCATAATTCCGTTTGAAAGCAGCTCCGCGCACAGCTCGATTATACCCGTACCGCAAAGTCCTACGGGGGGCTTGTCAGCGATAGTAGCGAGCCTGCCCTCTTTCAGGTCAATACCGCATATCGCTCCGTCCACACTGCCGACGCCGCACGAGATACGTCCGCCCTCAAAAGCGGGACCGGCTGCGGCGGAGGCGGTAAGTATGCGGTTTTTGTTTCCAATCGCCATTTCACCGTTTGTACCGAGGTCTAAAAATAAATTTACCTTGTCCGACAGGTCAAAATCACACATATACATGCCGCTTACAGCGTCAGCGCCCACAAAAGCGGATATACCGCCTAAAATACATACCTCGGTATCGCCGCCGGAGCCTATTATTGTTTCAAGCGTGCTTTTTACAGGCGCGAGATGCTCCGAGCTGAACGGATACACGCCGAGCGGCTTGCACGGGTAGCCCATAAGCAGATGTATCATGGTCGTGTTACCCGCTACGGCGATACGGTCGGGCGGGGTAAAGCCCTTTGTAACCTCCGAGATACCGTTTAAGAGAGTGTAGCGTATAAGCGCGGACAGCTCGCCGCCTCTGCCGCGGACAGCCGCCTCTATGCGTGAGATTACATCCAGACCGAACCTGCGCTGCGGATTTACCGTTTTATAGCAGCTTACAGCGCCGCTGTCGGTTATAAGCTCAAAGACAACGGTGGTGGTTCCTATGTCCACGCATACCGCGCTCTCGCCCTTGCCGAGGCGCGGCTCGTATTCATAGCCGGACAGCGCCTTAAAGCCGTCCGGAGCAATACTCCTTCTCGGACAGTCGCGGTTGCCGCACTTGGCGCAGTTGTGCTGCGCGAGGAATATAGCGGCGTCGTCCGTAAGCTCCAGTATATAGCACATGCTTTTTACGGGCGTAAGCATAAACGCCTCTGTAAGACCCGTACCGCTTACCGCGGTTTCTCGTACTATAACCTCCTGCTTCGACAGCGGAAAATCCTTCGGCGCGTCCAGCCGTTTCCCGACGCCTCTGTTAATAACCGCGCATTCCTGCCTTATGCGGCTGTAAAGCGCGTCGTCCATAGCGAAAAGATATTCATCCGCCATCGCGTCCGCGAGCAATCCGCGCATACCCTCTCCCTTGTCAAACAGTGATTTTGAAAGGACGCTCACGTCGCCGCCCGCCGTAAGAAGGCAGTATATACTGTTTCCCTTTACGACCGCCGCCGCGCGGGGCTTAAGCGAACCGTACACGAGCGGTTCAAGCTCATCAAAATAAGACGAAACAACATTATAAACACCGCTGCTTTCGGAGCAGCCGAGCGCTTTTAACACTTTCGTCTTATCTATCCTTATATCAAAATTTGTTATTTCAATCCGATCTGCGGCAGTACCCGACATAGGGGAATTACCTCCTTAGAATTTGCTGTTCGCTCTGTCGAAAACCTCCTGAGTTGTCGCGGAATATTCCCTGTTCATGCGGCAAAGCGGCGTATATGTACTGCCGTCAAATTTATTTACGGCATAATCGGTGCTGAAGGTTATTTTGAAGCCGAGTTGATTTTTTACGGCTTGGTCAAGAGCGTCGGTGTAAAGTCCGTACGGCCATGACAGGCTTGTTATGGGTTTGCCTGTGATTTCGGACAAAGCTTCGCTGCATGACTGTATGTCCCAGAGCACATCATAGAGTAAGTCGGGGTTTGAGTAAAAGCTATTCAGCACATGTCTGGGCGCGCTGTGCAGACTGTTTGTGTGGTTGCCGATTTCCACAAGGGCGCTTTGCGACATTTCCCTTATCTGATCCTCATTCAGGTAGCCGTATTTATTTACCTGATTGCCGATAAGAAACATTGTCGCCTTTGCGCCGTGCTTTTTCAGTATCGGATAGACCTCGGTGTAAAAGTTTGAGTAGCCGTCGTCAAAGGTCAGAAGTAAAATTTTTCCGCCGTCTATCGAGGACATGTCCGCGTCGGCAAGCTCCGTGGCGGTCATGGTGACGTAGCCGCAGTCGGTAAAGTACTGTATGTCGGCGTCAAGCTGCGCCGGCGATATTGTATAGTCGTCCCAGCGCGACGAATCCTCCGTGACGCTGTGGTACATCAGCGCGGCGACGTTCGCCGCAGCGAACGCGCGCATACCGCAGACGCACATCAGCGTACACATTATTATAATTACAGTTATTTTTTTCATTATATCAGCCTTCTGTATTTTTATTGCCTCAATACTGTATTTTACTACATATAACGTTTTATGTCAAGCGGAGGTAAATTTTGGTCTGCGGCTGACGCATGAAAAATTATATCAAGTCATTTTCTTCAATCTTCCGTGTCCATTATCTTGCGTGCTTTTATCCTTTGTTCCGGGATGAAATCGCCTCTCTTTTACAGCCGCTTCAAAATATCTCGATACAGCCTCGTTTTGTACACCGTTTTACTTCTCTAATCTATGACATAAAACAGTTTTCCATTTCCTTAGAATCTATCATTGCAAAAACTCTTTCGAATGTATCATGAGACGGTATACCGTTTTCTAATTTCAAACTAAGCTTTTCTTTAAACCACTCTTCTTTTTCCTGACAGTATTCCTCAACCTGATACCACGCTTCGCATTCCGCAACAACCGCGCATATTGTCATTATGATTATTTCAAGCAGATTGTGCTTGATTTTTCTCTGCTGCCGTTTGTCTGTTATCGCTTCAAAATATTTTTCTATCATGATAAAATCAACTCCCGTGTTAATTCTACCACATTTTCCCTTACAGCCCCTTTTTTCGTGCCTTACTGAAAATAATCATTCTTAGGCGCGTCGCTGTTCTTTCTGAATACGGCTAAAATATTATCGCCGTCGCACGATGCGTAAAACACGTCCTTTACATTCCCTATCTTTCGCTTTCGCAGCTCGTCTTCAAGCCACTTTTTGTTGTTGCCTGTCCGTTTCAGGTTTTCCTCCATTATATGTCCGTCGATAATAACCGAAACCGCAAGCTTGTCCTGCGGCGCGGCGATACCTTGCTCACGCGTCGTTGCCGGACGCGCCGCGGTCTTCGGCAGAAACGAGATTTTTCCTGTCTGCTCCAGTACGGCGGTATCAATGTCGTTAATATTAAAGTACCCGTTTACACGGCACTGCGACAGAAAATCATTCATATCCACCTTTGCGGTTCGGAAATTTTTGGGATACAGCTTTCCGTTTTCCATAAGCAGAATGGAGCGCCCGCTGAAAAAGCGGCGGCATTTTATATTTTTTTCATTCAACCGCGCAATTATAAAAATTATAAGAGTGTAAACCGCTATCGCGACCAGCGGATAATAAAAATTATCCTCCAGACTGGTTGCCATTTCCGCGGCAATCGAGCCTATGGTTATGCTGTTGATGTAGTCAAACATGCTGATTTCCGACATCTCCTTATTGCCGATTATTTTTGTGGATAAAAACAAAGCGACAATTGACGATGCAGACAAAAATATTACCTTTAAATAATCCAATGCTTCCGCCTCCTTTTTTTAGTATGCGTAAAAAGCCGTGAAAGTATGTGCGGCGATAAGCCGTTTAAAAGGTAAACTGTGATTTTGCGAGTTTTATTTTATAAATACCTCTTGACAAATTATACCACGTATAATATAGTATAATACGAAAGGAGGGATTGTATGGATGCGCAGCTAAAACGAGGGCTTCTTGAAGCGTGTGTGCTTGCCGCTATAAAAAAGGAGGACTCCTACGGATATAAAATAATTAAGGATATTTCACCGTATGTTGCGATATCCGAATCAACTTTATATCCGATTTTAAAACGGCTTGAAGGGTCGGGGAGCATAGCCGCATATACGGTTGAGCATAATAGCAGGCTCAGGAGGTATTACAGGATAACGGAGGACGGAATAAAAAGAATAGAGGAATTTCTTGAGGACTTTAAGGACGTCATTAAGGCGTATGAATATATAAAGGAGGGACAGTATGAATAAGCCGGAATATTTAAACGCGCTTGAAAAGGCTTTGTCGGGCGTTCCGCGGAAGGAAGTGAAAAAATCTCTTGATTTTTATGCCGGGATACTTGACGACGCGGTTGAAAACGGCGAGGCTGAGGAGGACGCGGTTTCAAGACTCGGCTCGGTTGAGGAGACGGCGCGGAAAATTATAAATGAAATACCGCTCGCTAAGCTGGTTAGGGAGAATGTAAAAAAACGCCATATGAGCGGAGCGGAAATAGCGCTCATTGTAATTCTTTCGCCGGTGTGGCTATCGCTCGCGATGGCAATATTTGCGGTAGTTGTTTCGCTTTATCTTGCAATATGGGCAATTGCGGCGGTGATGTTTGCGATATGCGCAGGATGTGTGGCGGGCGGCCCGGTTCTTCTGGCGACAGCTCCGTTTATCGCCGCGTCACATATGCCAAACGCCTTGCTGTCCTTAGGAATGGGACTTGTGCCGGCGGGAGGCGCGATTTTTGTTTTCTTCGCAGCGCTTTTATTTTCAAAGCTGATTATAAAGCTGACGGGATATACCGCAAGAAAAATTAAAAACGGGTTTGCAAGAGGGGAGATGACGTTAATGTGTCCGGCGTAAAGGGCAGTCTCAATGCGCAGCTTGACTGCGGCGATATTGAGGGCGTTATTCGCGGTAAAAGGGCGGATTATGAGCCGGGCGGAGCAAAAAAGCTTGAAGCAAAGAGCGATATGGGCGACGTCAGGATTAGATTTACCGAAGGATAATATCATTATTTGCGTAAAAGGGGTTTTGAGCCGTTTTTTGTACGGCGCGGTAAAAAGAATAAAAATACACAAATGTTGCATAAAACTAACAACGGCATAGGTAAAGGAAATGCAGGTTTTATCACAAATTTTTCATATTTTTTCAAAATTTTTGTTGCATAACCGCATAAACAGTGATAAAATATATGTTAGCAATGCGAAACAGAGCGCGTGAAGCTATTAACAACGCTCTGAAAAATTATAAATACATAACAGGAGGTTTTTAATTATGTCATACGCACAGGATGTGCTTGCAAAGCTAAAGGAAAAAAATTCAAACGAGCCTGAGTTTATCCAGGCCGCCACAGAGGTACTGACGTCTTTGGAGCCGGTATTCGAAAAGCATCCCGAATACGAGCAGGCGTCGCTTCTCGAAAGAATTGTTGAGCCGGAAAGACAGATTATGTTCCGTGTTCCCTGGGTTGACGATAACGGTAAGGTACAGGTAAACAGAGGTTTCCGCGTACAGTTCAACTCGGCCATAGGTCCCTACAAGGGCGGTTTAAGACTTCACCCGTCCGTAAACCTTGGTATCATCAAGTTCCTCGGTTTCGAGCAGATTTTCAAAAACGCGCTTACAACGCTGCCGATAGGCGGCGGCAAGGGCGGCAGTGACTTTGACCCGAAGGGCAAGTCGGACAGAGAGGTTATGGCGTTCTGC
>CAZWMB010000037.1:0-14577 GCA_964634635.1 uncultured Lachnospiraceae bacterium | reverse complement strand
TTTCAGTGTTGGATTTCCTTTAATATGCGCCATTGTCCACTCCAAAAATGAAAAAAGGGTTGACAAGGCAATAAATATGTGGTAAAATTATTTGGTGTAAAACAAGCAGAACTATCCGTTCTCACCGTACGGCGAAAGCTTTACGGTAAATACAGGAAATGCCCTTCGGGTATTTTGTGTTGACGGGTGCGTTTTGCAGCCGTTTTTTGCTGATTTTTTAAGGAGGGATTAACTATTAGTAAGAATGATTTGCAAATTAACGAACAAATCCGTGACGGTGAAATTCGCGTAGTATCTGACAGCGGCGAGCAGCTTGGTATTATGAGCGCGCGCGAGGCGCAGGAAATCGCGTATGAAAAGGGAATGGATTTGGTTAAGATTGCGCCGCAGGCTAAGCCGCCCGTATGTAAAGTTATGGATTACGGAAAGTACAAGTTTGAGCTTAACAAGCGTGAGAAGGAAAACAGAAAAAACCAAAAGGCGGTAAACATCAAAGAGGTTCAGCTGTCGCCGTCTATTGATACGAACGATTTCAATACAAAATGTAATCACGCGATAAAGTTCCTTAAAAAGGGTGACAAGGTTAAGGTTATCGTACGTTTCCGCGGCAGAGAGCTGAGTCATTCTCAAATTGGTTATACCCTGCTTGAAAGATTTGCGGAGCAGGCAAAAGAGGCGGGCAGTATTGAAAAGCCTGCCAAGCTTGAGGGCAGAAATATGACAATGTTTCTTGCTCCTTTGTCATAAGATAATTTTTAAATTCGGAAGGAGTGTACACTAATGTCTAAGACAAAGATAAAGACACACAGAGGCGCCGCTAAGAGATTTAACATTACTAAGAACGGTAAGGTTAAGATGAACAAGGCGTTCAGAAGACACATTCTGAACAAGAAAACAACAAAGAGAAAAAGACACTTGAGAAAGCAGGCGTATTGCTCAAAGGCGAACGCCGCGGTTATCAAGAAGTTAATTCCTTACAAGTAATCTGAAAGAGAGGTAGAAAACTAATGGCAAGAGTAAAAGGCGCTTTAAATACAAGAAAAAGACATAAGAAAATATTAAAGCTTGCTAAGGGTTTCCGAGGCGCGGAGAGCAAGCAGTTCAGAGTAGCCAATCAGGCGGTTATGCGCTCAATGCAGAACGCTTATGTTGGCAGAAAGAGAAAGAAGAGAGATTTTCGCCGTCTATGGATTACAAGAATTTCCGCTGCGTGCAGACTGAACGGCATGAACTATTCAAAATTTATGAACGGTCTTAAGAAATCCGGTATAGAGATGAACAGAAAAATGCTTTCGGAAATTGCCATATCCGACGCCGCCGCCTTCGCTAAGCTTGTTGAAACGGCTAAGTCGGCGCTGTAATTTAATATTTGCGTGGGGTCATGACCGATGGTCGTGACCCTTTATAATATAACAGCTCTTGAGTTTTACAATCAGAGCGTGTCCCAATAAACGTATTCGCACGTTTTTTGATAAATTTTCCGTGTTTTTGAGCTAAAATACGAAAAATTATACTCAGGAATCCGCATATCTGTTTTGTGCGAACGCGCTCTGAAATAGGAGTAAAGATGAAAAAAATAATACCTGTTATTGTATCGATTATACTGCTGACATCCTGCCAAAGTATGCGTACGGAGGATACAGACTCTGTATCCGGCATACTTTCGTCTATGACTCTGCGTGAGAAGGTCTGGCAAATGATGATTACAGAGCCGGAGGGTATAATAGATATAGGTACGGCGACAGTCGCAGGAGAAAAAACAAAAATGGCGATAGAGCAATACCCTGTGGGCGGCTTTGTGTTTTTCAGTAAAAATATAGAAACGCGCGGTCAAATCACGGACATGATCGCGGGTATGCAGAGTTATAGCAAAATACCGTTATTTATTGCCGTGGATGAGGAGGGCGGACGGGTGTCCAGACTCGGAAAAGCCGATATTGGAGTAATGGAATTTCCGCCCATGGCTCAAATCGGCGCGTCTGGCGATGCGTCAAAGGCGGCTGAGGTCGGCGATACGTTTGGCAGGGAGCTTTCGGAGCTTGGATTCAATGTGGACTTCGCGCCGGTTGCCGACATTATAACGGTTGGGGACAATGAGGACATCGGCGACCGTTCATTTGGAACCGACCCGTACCTTACGGCGCGGATGGTGTCCGAGGAGGTAAGAGCTATGCAGCAGTACAATGTCTGTGCGGTACTGAAGCATTTCCCCGGCGGCGGAAGTACGTCCGCGGACACACACAGTACTCTCGGAATTACAGAACGCACTCTTGACGAGCTGCGTTCCGCGGAGTTTATCCCATTTAAAGCGGGCATCGACGCGGGCGCGGACATGGTTATGGCGGCGCACATAGCGGCGGCGGATATAGACGGGGAAACTCCCGCGTCAATGTCGGGGAAAATACTGGATATACTGCGCGGCGAGCTTGGATTTGAAGGAGTGATAGTTACCGACGCGCTTAATATGGGCGCGATAACGGAGAGATATACGAGCGGTGAGGCGGCCGTAGCATCCGTAAAAGCCGGCGCGGACATACTGCTTATGCCCACCGACGCCAATGAGGCGGCGGAGGCGATGATTGAGGCGGTACAAAACGATGAAATATCTGAGGAGCGTATTGATGAAAGCGTTGTCAGAATATTAAAGTTAAAGCTAAAAAGAGGAATTATTGAATGACATTTCCTTTATCTGCATAGAATACTACTGAGGTGATAATATGCGGAATAAAATAAAAGTATACGCGGCGGCGATAGCGATCGCTTTGGCTACGGGCGCCTTGTCGGCGTTTTTGACGCGGAACAGCATGGATATGTACACAAGTATACGTCAGCCGCCGCTTGCGCCTCCTCCGTTCCTGTTTCCGATTGTATGGACAATTTTATTTGTGCTAATGGGAGTCGGGGCGGCGCTGGTGTACCTTGAGGGAAAGGAGAAGGATATATCGTCCGGAGAGGCGCTGCGTGTCTGGGCGGCTCAGCTTATCATTAATTTTTTCTGGAGCATTATTTTCTTTAATATGCAGTCGTATCTGTTTTCGTTTATATGGCTGCTGCTGCTTTTAGCCGCGATTGCGCTTATGATTGTAAGCTTTGCGGGAATAAGTAAAACGGCGGCGTGGCTGCAGGTACCGTATCTTCTGTGGGTGGTGTTCGCCGGCTATCTGAATTTGATGATATATGTTTTGAACAGATGACTGACAGCCGGAAAATTAAACATTATTTTTAAGCGCGAGTGTGTGCCAAATTAACTTCGCTCATAGCGGTATATTCAAAAGGGACCGGAAGGTCCCTTTTCAGCGTGCAGACAAACTGTCTGCACGCCGGCAGACTTCGAGAAATTAGGTTAGATTTTGCGAAAATGAACTCGTCGGCGTACGTTGGTACGGTAGAGTTTATTTTCGCGGAAAGCGCATAGCGAAGCCGTTATGCCGTACGTCAATCGGAGCTATCCAGCTTCAGTGACGATACGTCGGAGAGCGGAATATTATTTTCACCCCAGATAAAAACCCTTACGGAAGAGCTGTTCTCATTCGGCGTAAACTCCGTATATGTATCATATGCGCTTGACGGCACAGCTCCGATAAACAAGCCTTTAGAATTATACTCCGCTATGTACATAACGGGATTGTACCGCTCCGGAGAAACCGGCGCGCATACTTCTACCTGTACACTGCCGTCCGCGTATTTAACGGATGACGAAAAATCTTTTACCGATACTTCGACAAAAGCTTCCACAGTATCATTGGGACTTTCCGCGTACTCGGCGTACAGCTTGCCGTCCTTAACACATACGCCGTAGAAATACGTTTCGGACGGATCTCCGCCGTCATGCCTGTATACAAGCTCGGCGGTATTATCCCCGGTTTTAAACCTATACACGCTGTCGGGGGAGTTAAAATAGATACTGCCGTTATACAAAGTCATATAGCTGGCGTTATATTGCGGGTAAAAGCTTGAATGAGCGCCGAAAGCGTACCATATATATTTGGAGCTGTCCGTATATAATATATTTAATGAATTATTTTCAAAATCTATTTTACATAAATTGTGCTCGTCATCAAAGCAGTAAAAGCCGCCGTCTTTATAAACCGTGGCGCCGGACACCGCGTCGGTTTTGTTAATAACGGTATTAAGCGTTTCCGGAGCGGTTTCGGCGGGAGTAACGTTATCCCATTTATACTCATTCCACGTATAATGCTGATTGTTTTCCTCGCCGTCAAGCGTTTTTATATCCTCGTCCGATACAAGAAAATATTTATGCGTAATATTTCTTGACTGATTATACAGCGGGTCGTCAAACGTGAGGTCGATATTGTACCATTGATTATTAACCATTACCTTATTCCACATATGGTTGCAGGCGTTGCTGGGGACGGTTGAGCATTGAATACCGACGCGGTCCATGACAGCCTTGAAAAGATATGAATATCCCTGACATACGCCGGCTTTGCTTTCAATCATACTGTTCAAAGTGCGTGAGGTATATGTAGTGTCATACTCATAATTTGATACGATATAATCATGAACAAGCAGAATTTTTTCCAAATCCGACATATCGCTGTCGAACATACCTGTTATATATTCAAGCTCTTTGGAAATAATGCCGTCCGCGCGCGCGATTTCCTCCGCGGACATATCATACCGCACGGTAAGAAGGGTAACAAGTCCGGTTTCGGGATCATATTGATAGGACGCCGTGCCGGTAAAGTAAAACATTTCAGGATGCTCCTGCTGAACAAACGCCGTTATATAGCTGTAAATAAGTTTGAACCGCTCCTCGGTCAGCTCATAATCGGACAAATCGACGTCCTTGATTTTATTGCCGTCCTCGTCAACGGCATTTTCAACGGAGCCGGATTTTATTTCAGATACCATAAAGCGAAGACAAGCAACGTCGCTGTCGGACAGACTTTCCGGCGTTTCCGTGTCGGCGATGTCCGTTTTGTCAAAAAGCTCAATTCTTACGGTATTTTCATCAGCGACGGCGAGCGACGCGGATAAAATAAAGAAAGAGCCAAGTAAAGCCGCGATAAAAAGAGTTTTATATTTTTTCATTTTTCTACCTCCATATTACTATTATACTATTTAACATATACAAAGTCAATTAAAAGGGAAAAATTTGACCTTTAAAACAAAAAATGGTACAATTATTAGGTATAGGGGCAGTAATACAAGGGAGATAGCGTATGGAAAAAGAAATATTATCACGCTCAATGAGCGATATGGAGGTAAAATATATACTTGACGCCGAAACCGGTACGGTTGGACTGTCAGTCGCCCCCGACAATAAATATGGGGGTAAGAACAGACGTGTGCGGACACGCTCTCTCGCGGAGCTGAAAATAATAGGCGACCGCTACGGCGGAGGTTATTTGGGCGGCAGCTCGATGAAGTACAGCGACACAACGGCGGCGCTGAGGCTTATCGGTCAGGAGCCTTGTCTTATTGACGGAACGGAGGCTGTGCTGACGCGTCTTTCGGACAGACGCGGCGTTGAGGTGAGCCATACGCTCATATGCGGAAACGGATATTTTACCGTGAAAACCGGCGTACGCAATAACACCGGCAACGACATAACGCTGGAAATGCTTTCCTCGTTCGCTCTGTTTAATATATCGCCGTATTCCGACGGAGCGGGTGAGAATACCATGATGCTGCACAGGGTACGGGGAAAGTGGAGTCAGGAGGGCAGACTGGTAACGGAAAGTCTGGAGGATTTACAGCTTGAGGAGAGCTGGACATACGGCTGTCCAAACAGCGTGCGCTTCGGTCAGATAGGGTCAATGCCGGCAAAAGGATATTTTCCGTTCATGGCTCTCGAGGACACGCGTAATAATGTAATATGGGGCGTACAGATGGGCTGCCCGTCCTCGTGGCAAATGGAAATTACCCGCGCGGACGACGGAATATGCCTGTCGGGCGGGCTTGCGGACAGGGAGTTCGGACATTGGACAAGGACGCTCCGCGACGGAGAAAGCTTTGACGCGCCTCCGGCGTATATAAGCGTGTGCCGCGGCGGCGTCGACGATATATGCGCGCGGCTTGTGAGGGCGCAGGAGGATGCGCTCAGCGTGCCGGAGTGCGAGGAAAACTTGCCGGTGATATTTAACGAGTACTGTACCACATGGGGAAATCCGTCGTATGATAATATATGCGGCATACTTGACGCCGTAAAGGACAGAGGTATTGATTATTTTGTCATAGACTGCGGCTGGTTCAAGAAGGACGGCGTACGGTGGGATATAAGCATGGGCGACTATGAGGCGTCCGAGACTTTGTTCCCGCAAGGTATAGCCAAAGCCTCGCAAAAAATACAGGAATACGGTATGCGTGCCGGAATATGGTTTGAACCTGAAACGGCAGGAGAGGCGTCGAGAGCCTATCACGGCTACACAGAGCATATGCTGCGTCGCGACGGGATAATCCTTACAACGCAGAACCGGCGCTTTTGGGACATGAATGACGAGTGGGTAAAGGAATATCTGAAAGAGCGCGTGATAGAGTTTTTGAAGGAAAACAAATTTGGCTATATAAAGATAGATTATAATGAAACAATAGGTATCGGATGCGACGGCAGCGACGGTTTGGGCGAGGGACTGCGCCGTAATATGCAGGGTACGGTTGAGTTTTTCAGACGTATACGCGGGGAAATTCCCGATATTGTAATAGAAAACTGCTCCTCCGGCGGAAACCGTCTTGAGCCGTGTTTTATGTCGCTTTCGTCAATGGCGTCGTTTTCGGACGCGCACGAGTGTATAGAAATACCCATTATCGCCGCCAACCTGCACAGGGTAATACTTCCGAGGCAGAGTCAGATATGGTGCGTGATACGAAAAAATGACAGTATACGGCGTATTGCGTATTTGCTGGCGGCGGCGTTTCTCGGCAGAATGTGCCTGTCCGGCGACGTGACGGAGCTGTCGGCACAGCAGTGGTCGGCAATAGACGGGGGAATAGCCTTTTACAAGCGCGCCGTACCGGTTATAAAGCGCGGTCAATCGGCGCGCCTCGGAACAAAAATCAGAAGCGAGCGTCATCCGGAGGGCTGGCAGGCGGTTCTGCGTAAAAACGGGGAGTCGGCGCTGTGCGTTGTGCATACCTTTTCGCACGGCGCGGACAGGATAGAAATACCGCTCGGCGGCGAATATACGATTGAAGGCGTGTATAACCTGACCGGCGCGGATATAAGGGTTTGCGGCGAAATACTTGAAATAGGCGGCGCGGGCGACTTCGGAGGCTTTGGCGTACTGCTTGCAGGACGTGAGCGGACAATTTAAATGAATTGCTGATGAATTGGAAAATTAGTCTTGACAAACATTTTATACTGTGTTAGAATGTAGAGCGAACAAAGGTGTTTCGTCAGGGGATTGGAACGCCTTTTTGCGTTATGACGGACATAAACGGTTTATTATTTTGATATGAAAGGATTTTTGGCTATGCTGACTAAACAGGATATTTTCAATTTGGTGGAGGAAGAGGACGTACGCTTTATACGTCTGCAATTTACTGATATGCTTGGCAACATGCGCAATATGGCGATTACCTCCGCAAGACTTCCCCGGGCGCTGGACAACGGGTGTATGTTTGACGGATCGTGTATAGACGGCTTTGTCGAGGTGGAGGAAAGCGATTTGTATCTGCATCCGGATTTGGATACGTTTACAATATTTCCGTGGCGGCCGCATCAGGGCAAGGTGGCAAGACTTATCTGCGACGTATATAAGCCCGACGGCACAAGGCTTTCAAGCGACCCAAGGCACGTGCTGCAGGAGGTTATAAGCGAGGCGGCGGAAATGGGATATACGTTCAATGTCGGACCCGAATGTGAATTTTTCTTGTTTGAAACGGACGACCGCGGTATACCGGTAACGGTACCGCATGACAACGCGAGCTATTTTGACCTTGCTCCTCTCGACAACGGTGAAAACTGCCGCCGGGAAATTTGTCTGACACTGGAGGAAATGGGATACGAGGTTGAGGCGTCGCACCATGAAATGGCTCCGGGACAGCATGAAATTACATTTAAATATGACAGCGCCCTGCGTACCGCCGATAGACTTGTAACCTTTAAAACGGTTGTAAAGACCATTGCCAAGCGCAACGGACTTCACGCGACCTTTATGCCGAAACCGATAGCGGGTGAAAACGGTTCCGGAATGCACCTTACAATGACGCTTGAAAAGGACGGAAGGAATGTGTTTTATAATGATGAAAATCCGTCCAAGCTGTCTGATACGGCGAATAAATTTATTGCGGGGCTTCTGAAATACACTCCCGACATGGCTTGTCTTACAAATCCGACGGTAAATTCATATAAGCGGTTTATACCGGGTTATGAGGCGCCGTGCTATATATCGTGGTCGGAGAGCAATAGGAGCCTTCTTGTGCGTGTTCCGGCGGTAAGGAATAAGGAGGAAACGCGCGTCGAATTCCGCTCGCCCGACCCTACGGCGAACCCGTACCTTGCTCTTGCGGCGTGTCTTAAGGCGGGACTTGAGGGTATAAAGAACAGCGAGCCGCTGCCGCCGAGCATCGATGTGAATATTTATAAGCTGTCCGACAAGGAGAGAGAGTCTCTGGGCATAAAGAGCTTGCCTATAAGTCTTAACGAGGCTATAAGTATAGCAAAAAAATCAGCCTTTGTAAAGGAGCTTATGGGCGTAGAATTCGCGTCAAGCTATTTTGAGGCAAAGGAAAAGGAATACGGTGAATACCGCCGGACTATAAATCAATGGGAGATAGAGAAATATCTTATAGCATATTGATAATCTTATCCCCGGTAAGGAGGTGCGGCGGTGGAACGTGTAATTCTGGCGTTTTCAAAGGAAGAAACGGCGGATAAAATCAGGCGTATGATAGAAGGCAGCGGGTATGACGTTTATGCCGTGTGTCACTCCAAGGCGGAGCTGACAAGATGCGTTTCGGAGCTGGACGAGGTTCTGGTAATCATGGGGTACAGGCTGCCGGACGGCGTGGCGGACGATGTGTTTGAGAACCTTGGCGAAAACCAGAGACTTATGGCGATAGTCAAGGCGGACAGAAAGAGAGAAATATACAACCAGGATATATTTGTCGTAACACTCCCGTTGAACAGACAAACGCTGATAAACGCCATAGAAACCTTTGTCGGAATAATAGAGCGCCGGGCGCACAGACCACGCCGGAGTCCCGACGAAGAAAAAATTATAAACGACGCGAAAGCGTATCTGATGGAAGAGCATATGATGACTGAGGAACAGGCGCACCGTTTTATCCAGAAACGCAGCATGGACACAGGAGCCAAATTTATAGATACGGCGCGTATGATACTTGGAATTTAATACGGCCGGACCGTATTAAAAAAGGAGGATGAATATGCAGACTTTTAATTTTACTAAGATGCAGGGCGCGGGTAACGACTATATCTATGTAAATTGTTTTAAGGAAAAGCTTACGGACATAAACGCGGTTGCGAAGGCGGTGTCTGACAGGCATTTTGGAATAGGCTCTGACGGACTTGTTTTAATATGTCCGTCGGATGCGGCGGATTTCCGTATGGATATGTATAACAGTGACGGCAGTCAGGCGGAAATGTGCGGGAATGCGACACGCTGCGTGGGAAAGTATGTTCATGACAGAGGACTTACCGATAAAACCGAGATTACACTTGAAACACTCGCCGGAATTAAGATTTTAAAGCTGAACCTGAACGGCGGGGGAGAGGTTGAAACGGTGGAGGTTAATATGGGCAGTCCGGAACTCCTGCCTAAGAATATCCCGATAAGCTCCGGTCTGGACAGATTTATTCAGCAGCCGGTTGAGATTGACGGAAAAGAGTATCTTGTAACCGGCGTTTCAATGGGAAATCCCCACGCCGTTACATATATTGACGATGTGGATGGTCTGGAGATTGAAAAAATAGGACCTAAATTTGAAAATCACGAGATGTTCCCGAAAAAAATAAATACAGAGTTCGCCCATGTTGTGAACAGAAAAACGATAAAAATGCGCGTGTGGGAGCGCGGAGCGGGCGAAACGCTCGCCTGCGGTACGGGCGCGTGCGCGGTAATGGTTGCCGCGAATTTGTCGGGTTTGGTTGACGACGAGGCGGATTTGGCGCTGTTGGGCGGAACATTGCATATCCGCTGGGATAAGACGGAAAATAACGTATATATGACAGGTCCCGCGGAGTTTGTATTTGACGGAACCGTAACGATATAAACAACAATTTACAGAAATATCAGAAAGGATGAAAATAAAAATGGCAAAGATTAATGACAATTACCTGAAATTACCCGGAGCATATCTGTTTTCCACGGTGGCGAGAAAGGCTAACGAATTCACCGAAAAGTATCCGGACAGAGAAGTAATAAAAATGAGCATAGGCGACGTTACAAGGCCGCTCGTACCCGCAGTGACAGAGGCTATGCACAAGGCGGTTGACGAAATGGGTACCGCTGAGGGCTTCCGCGGATACGGTCCCGAACAGGGATATGATTTTCTGCGTAACACGATTGTCGAGCATGACTATAAGGCGCGGAATATAGATATAAAACCGGACGAGATTTTTGTTTCGGACGGAGCCAAGTCCGACTGCGGAAATATCGGAGATATTTTTTCTGTCGACAATAAGGTCGCCGTCTGCGACCCGGTATATCCTGTGTATGTTGACACAAACGCCATGGCGGGACGCGCGGGCGATTATATTGGAGAGCATTGGAACAATCTTTACTATATGCCCTGTCTTGCGGAGAATAACTTCATGCCGCGGATACCAACCGAAAGGGTTGACATAATATACCTTTGTTTTCCCAATAACCCCACGGGAATGGCGGCTACTTACGAGCAGCTTAAGCCATGGATTGAGTACGCTCACTCAAACGGCGCGGTAATACTTTACGACAGCGCTTACGAGGCGTTTATATCCGATAACGCCGTGCCGCACAGTATTTACGAGCTTGACGGCGCGAAGGAGGTCGCGATTGAATTCAGGAGCTTTTCAAAGACCGCCGGCTTTACCGGTACTCGCTGCGCTTATACAGTAGCGCCGCACGAGCTTAAAATTGACGGTACGGAGCTTAACGCGCTCTGGAACAGACGTCAGTGTACAAAGTTTAACGGCGTTTCGTACATTATTCAACGCGCCGCGGAGGCGGTTTACAGCGAGGAAGGACAGCGGCAGACAAGGGAGGCTATCGCGTATTACCTTGAAAACGCGAAAATTATACGCGACGCGCTTACTGAAATCGGACTTGCGGTTTACGGCGGTGTGAACGCGCCGTATATCTGGGCTAAAACACCCGATAATATGAAATCATGGGAATTTTTTGACAAGCTGTTAGAGGAAACGGGCGTCGTAACAACTCCGGGCGCGGGTTTCGGACCGAGCGGCGAGGGATATATAAGACTTACCGCGTTCTCTACGAAGGAAAATACAATAAAGGCTATGGAAAAAATAAAATCGCTTTTAAAGTAAGTTGACAAATCGGAATTAGTGTGGTAAAATAGTTATCACATGCTAAAAGATAATGAAACAAAGGCGTTTCAATCGCATACATATAAAAATATGTATGTGGTTGGGACGCTTTTTATACTCAGGAAGGATGATAGAAAATGGAGTTTAACGGACTACCTCAAAAGCAGGGACTCTATGACCCGAGGTTTGAGCATGACGCGTGCGGTATCGGCTTTATCGCCAATATCAAGGGAAACACCTCGCACGACATAATAAATCAGGCAATCCGGATTTTGAAAAATCTTGCTCACCGCGGCGGAGTCGGAGCCGAGCCGGACACCGGCGACGGCGCGGGCATACTTATTCAGATGCCGCATACCTTTATGAAAAAGGTATGTAAAAACGAGGGCATAAAGCTTCCCAAAAAAGGCGATTATGGAGTGGGTATGCTGTTTCTTTCGCCCGATGAGGATACCCGCAATAAAAGTCTTGACGCGCTGAAACAGATTATTGAGGAAGAGGGACAGACTCTGCTCGGAATACGCAAGGTTCCGGTATACGAGGTCTGTATAGGTCAGAGCGCGCTTGACGCTATGCCTTATATCGTACAGGTGTTTATCGGTAAAGGCTCGGACATAAGCGCTGACAATTTTGAGAGACGCATGTATGTAATCGGAAAAATTGCCGAAAAAAAAATACGAAAGAGCGGAATGGACAATTATTTCTATTTTGCCTCGCTTTCCGCGCGTACGGTCGTGTACAAGGGCATGCTTACGCCCGACCAGGTAAATGAGTTTTACCTTGACTTAAAGGACGTCGACATGAAGACGGCGATTGCCTTGGTTCACTCGCGTTTTTCGACCAATACCTTCCCGTCGTGGGAGAGAGCGCATCCCAACCGTTATATTATCCATAACGGCGAGATTAATACAATCCGCGGCAATGTAAACTGGGTTCGCGCGCGTGAGAGAATGTTCTCCACGCCCGAGTTTGAGGGCGACATGGATAAAATCCTGCCGGTTATAAACGAGGACGGCTCGGACTCGGCAATGCTTGATAACTATTTACAGTTTCTGCATCTTGCCGGTTTCAGTCTTCCGCGCGCGGTTATGATGACAATTCCTGAGCCGTGGGAAAACAATGACGAGATGAAACCGGAAATGAAGAAGTTTTACGAGTACCATTCATGCATAACCGAGCCGTGGGACGGTCCTGCGGCGGTAGCGTTTACCGACGGACGGTATGTGGGCGCGACGCTCGACCGTAACGGTCTGCGGCCCGCGCGCTACTATATTACCTCGGACGATATGATTATATTGTCCTCCGAGGTAGGCGTGACAGATATTGACCGGTCAAAAATTGTCAGCAAGGAAAGACTGCACCCCGGTAAAATGCTCCTTATCGACACCGAAAAGGGCAGAATTATAAGCGACGAGGAAATCAAGGAGCATGAGGCGTCGCACAAGCCGTACGGAGAATGGGTTGAAAAAACACTTGTAGACCTTGACGACCTGCCGGCGGATACCGGTGTAAAGGGCGACACATGGCATGATTTGGTGCAGAAGATTAAAGAAAATGCGGCGGGCAACGTAAACGCCGACCTGATAATCCGTAACACCATTATGCTTGAAAATATGTTTGTGAACCGTGAGAATTCCGAGGACGTCCTTCCGCTGCTCATTCGTCAGAAAGCGTTCGGCTACACATGGGAGGACGTAAACGCGACGATAAAGTCAATCGTAGAAAAAGCGGACGACCCAATAGGCGCGATGGGCACGGATATACCGCTTGCGGTTTTGTCCGAAAAGCCGCAGATGCTGTACAACTATTTTAAGCAGCTGTTCGCACAGGTCACAAATCCGCCGATTGACGCGATAAGAGAGCAGATAGTAACGTCAACGTATACGCTTTTCGGCTGCGAGCAGAATTTGCTTACGTCGTCGGAGCTTAACTGCCGTAAGGTCAGGGCGTTAAGTCCGATTTTGACGAACGAGGAGCTGCAAAAGCTGCGCGACATAAATCTTGAAGGATTTAAGTCAATCACAATTCCCATGCTCTTTAACAGAAAACAGGAAAATGATATGGAAACGGCTATGGAAACGATTTTTGAGGCGTCCGACATAGCGATTGACAACGGCTGCAATATCATTATTCTGTCGGATAAGGGAGTTAACGAGAGCAAGGCGCCTATTCCCGCGCTCCTGGTCGCGTCGGGTCTGCATCATCATCTTTTAAGACGCGGCACAAGAATGAAGGTTTCTATCGTTTTGGAGAGCGGCGAGCCGAGAGAGGTACACCATTTTGCGTGTCTTATCGGCTACGGCGTAAACGGAGTGAACCCGTACATGGCGTACGAGGCGATAGGCTCGCTTATAGACGGCGGACTTCTGGATTTTGATTTTGACGAGGCGGTAAAGCGTTACAATACCGCCTGCACAAAGGGCATTGTAAAGGTAATGTCCAAAATGGGTATTTCAACAATTCAGTCATATCAGGGCGCGCAGATTTTTGAAGCGCTGGGCATAAAGGAAAGCGTCGTTGAAAAGTATTTCACGGGAACGACAACCCGTATCGGCGGCATCGGTCTGGAGCATATTGAGAAAGAGGTAATGCTGCGCCACGCGGAAGCGTTCGATAAGGTTACCGGCGAGAGGGCGCTGAAAACAGGCGGCGAGTATAAGTGGAGAGCAAAGGGCGAATACCACATGTTTAACCCCGAAAGCATCTACAAGCTGCAAATGGCGTGCCGTACGGGTAATTATAAGCTGTATAAGGAATACGCGCGTGAAATGGACGCGCACCGGTCAAAGCAGTGTACAATCCGCGGCATGCTTGACATTAAGACTATCGATAAGCCTATCGCGATTGAAAAGGTCGAGAGCGTGGACAGTATTGTAAGGCGCTTTAAGACCGGAGCTATGTCCTACGGCTCGATTTCACAGGAGGCGCATGAGTGCCTCGCCATCGCTATGAATCGACTGGGCGGTAAGTCCAACAGCGGCGAGGGCGGCGAAAACCCCGAACGCTATATCCCCGACGAAAACGGCGACAGCCGTTCGAGCGCGATTAAGCAGGTCGCGTCGGGACGCTTCGGCGTGCATATCCACTACTTGCAGAACGCCAAGGAAATTCAGATAAAAATG
>CAZWMB010000036.1:0-14622 GCA_964634635.1 uncultured Lachnospiraceae bacterium | reverse complement strand
AACTCGGTAAATTCACGTATTGCCGAAAGCCGTTTTTGCGCCGTTTCGGACAGCATACCGTCTCGCTTATAGGTCATATACGCATATGCGCTTCTGTTTGAACGACCAACGCGGCCGCGAAGCTGGTAAAGCTGAGCAAGCCCCATCTTATCCGCATTCTCGATTATGATTGTATTTGCATTGGGAATATCAAGCCCGGTTTCGATTATCGTCGTGCATACCAGTATATCGGTATCGCCGTTTACCATATCGTACATGATATCCTCAAGCTCGTCCTCCTTCATTTTGCCGTGGCCGACCGCGACGCTTATATCGGGGAAGCTTGACTTTATCCATTCCGCCTTACGGTAAATACCCGAAACGCGGTTATACAGATAAAACACCTGCCCGCCGCGCGACAGCTCATTGCGTATCGCGTCGAGTATTACAGTCTCGTTATACTCGAGAACATACGTCTGCACGGGATAACGGTTTTCGGGCGGCTCTGTCAATACGCTCATATCCCTGACGCTCGTCATTGCCATATGAAGCGTACGCGGAATAGGCGTGGCGGTCATTGTGAGTACGTCCACGTCTTTTTTCATTTCCTTAAGCCGCTCCTTGTGTCCCACGCCGAAACGCTGTTCCTCGTCAACGATTAAAAGCCCCAGATCATGGAACCGCAAATCCTTCGACAACAGTCTGTGTGTGCCGATAACTATGTCAATCTCACCGCTTTTGAGCTGTTTTAATATCCTTTTCTGCTGTGCCGCGGTACGAAAACGCGAAAGCATTTCCACCTTCACGGGGAAGCCTTCCATACGCTTCAAAAACGTCTCGTAATGCTGCATGGCAAGTATTGTAGTCGGGCAGAGATACGCGACCTGCTTAGAGTCGTTTACCGCCTTGAACGCCGCCCTCAAAGCCACCTCCGTCTTACCGAAGCCGACGTCTCCGCAAAGAAGTCTGTCCATGGGTCTTTCGCTCTCCATGTCGGACTTTACCTCCTCGATTGAGCGAAGCTGATCCTCCGTTTCGGTATAGTCGAAGCTGTCCTCAAAATCACGCTGCCACGGCGTATCGGGACTGAACGCGTATCCCTTGGTTTTGTTCCTCTCGGCGTAAAGCTTTATAAGCTTTCCCGCCAGCTCCGCCGTTGACTGCTTAACTCTCTGCTTCGTTCTGTTCCACTCGTTTCCGCCGAGCTTATTCAAACGAATCTCACGGTCGGTATTGCCGACGTATTTGTACAGCATATTAAGCTGGTCAATCGGAACGTAGAGCGAGTCCGTGCCACGGTACCGGATTTTCAGATAGTCCTTCGTGACGCCGTTTACCGTCATTTTCTGCGTTCCCATGTACCTGCCGATACCGTGCGTCCGGTGAACAACGTAGTCACCCGCGCTGATATCGTTATACGATTTTATCCTGTTTGTGTTATCGGTCTTACGCTTACGGCGGCTTTTTTTGCTCTCAAAAATCTCCCTGTCGGAAACAAGCACAAAGTTAATCTCCGGATATTCAAAGCCCTTGCTTAAATTTCCGCGAACTATGACCGTTTCGCCTGTCTCAAACTCCGCCCCGCCCGCGTTCCGCGCATCGGGCGACACGAACCGCGCTTTCAGACCGCGGTCGTTTAGCACGCCCTCCAAATTTTCGCCCCTTCCGCGGGTTGAAGCAAGTATAACAACCGTCGTCTTTCTTTCCTGCCACGCTTTCAGATCCTCGTAAAGGTAATCAATTTTGCCGTGGAAGGATATCGTCGTTTTTGTGGTGAAGGTTTCGAGACGCTTATACGCAAAATCCGTTCGCGTATGATTGAGGACGTCAATTGAAATTTCCTTTTTACTCGTTATTTTCTCAATCGCCTCACCGTATTTGAGGAAGAATTTTCTGTTCGCGCGTACCGAGGGGTTTAAAACGCCCTTTTCGGCAAGCTCCGTCACAATCTCCCCCTTCTCCCGCTCAAACGTCTTGCCGCGCTCGGCAATACGCTTTGGGTCGATAACGAAAACAATGTCGTTTTCGCCGAAGTAATCGAGTACGCTCGGAATACCGCCGTAAATCATATTAATATATTTATCAATCGACGGAAAATAGTGACGCTCGTTAAAGCTCTCGATGTCCGCCTCCGTGGTTTTTATAAACTCAGCGTAATCGCCCTTACGTTTTTTCGCGCGGCGTATTTCGTCCTCAAGCGCGGCGACTATCTCCGCCTTCTTTTCCATCGAGAGTATCGCCTCCGCAACGGGAATTACGCGCGCCGTTTCAAGCTTTTCAAGCGAGCGCTGCGTATAGCTGTCAAAGATTCGTATCGAATCCGTTTCGTCGTCGAAAAACTCAATCCTCAGCGGGCTCTCGTAGTTGGGCGAAAAAATATCGACAATACCGCCGCGCACAGCGAACTGTCCCTCGCCCTCAACGATGTCCTCACGGCTGTAGCCCATCTCCGCAAACTGCTTCGTCAGCGCCTCAAGCTCAAACCGCTTCCCCGGCTTAAACTCTATAATTCTTTCCGTCATCTCCTCGCGCTTTGCGGTATACTGCAATATGGCGTCAACACTCGTCACAACAATATATTTGCCGCCGCTCATAAGGCGGTCAAGCACCGAGAGACGTATGTGCTCATTGCGGTGGTCGGTCGTTTCTATATTATAAAAAACGTATTCCTTTGACGGGAAACAGAGCGCGTTATCGGTATAGAGCGACAAATCATCGCACAAGGCGCGCGCCTCCATATCGCTGTAGGTGACAACAAGCGCACAGGACGCGTTTTCCTTGGTGAGCGCGTAAATCAGCTGCCCCTGCGCCGACTCCACCACTCCCGCTATTGAAATAGGAGTATTATCGAGACTTTTTACCACGTTTTTATATGGCGTATAATTCTCTAATATATTTGAAAAATCCATGCTTTACCTCGAATTATATTTATTCATGGCTGACTGCGCGCCGCGGCTTATGATTTCCTCAACCGCCTTCGACGCTTTAATAATCGCGTCCTCCATAACGGGTATTTCGTCCTTGCCAAACCGCCCGAGAACATAGTCGACAAGGTCGTAATCCTCATGCTTGGGAGCGCCCACGCCTATTTTAACGCGCGGAAAATTATCGCTTTGAAGCTGATATATAATCGACTTCAATCCGTTATGTCCGCCCGCGCTGCCCTTGGCGCGTACGCGTATACGTCCCGTGTCAAGCGATATGTCGTCGTTTATCACAATAATATTTTCCGGGGGAATTTTATAGAACCGCGCGAACTCAGCCACGCTGTCGCCGCTTAAATTCATAAACGTCTGAGGCTTGACAAGGTAAACCTTCTCGCTGTTGACCGTAGTTTCACCGTACAGAGCTTTGAATTTAAGCTTATTTACCCTTACGCCGTGTTTATCGGCTATATAATCTACCGTGTGGAAGCCGATATTATGGCGCGTCATTTCATACTGTCTGCCCGGATTTCCGAGTCCTGCAATAATATACATTGGTATATTCTCCTCTTTACTTCCAAAAAGGGCAGATTTTATCTGCCCCTATTTATCTCTTTTATCCTTCCATCCCTCTTTATTCACCTGTCTTGCTCTTGCGATTGACAGGCTGTTTTCGGGAATGTCCTCTGTTATGGTTGAGCCGGCGGCTATGTATGCGCCGCCGCCGACGTTTATCGGTGAGACAAGGTTCGTGTTACAGCCGACAAAACAGTCGTCGCCGATTGTGGTTCTGTATTTGTTCCTGCCGTCATAATTGCATGTAACCGTACCGCAGCCGAAATTGACCCGTTTCCCGACGTCGCTGTCGCCGATATACGTCAGATGGGAAATCTTTGCGCCGTCGCCGATATTTGAATTTTTGACCTCGACAAAATCTCCGACCTTAACGTCCCTGCCTACATGACAATTCGGCCTGATATACGCAAACGGTCCTACATGAGCGCCGGCGTCAATCTCGGAATTGAGTATGACCGAGCTTAAAATATCCACGTTATCGTGAATAACGGCTCTGTCAAGCACGCTGCCCTGTCCTATAACGCAGCGGGAGCCTATTTTTGTACCGCTTTTTATCGTAACATTCGGCTCGATAATAGTGTCGTTTCCGATTTCTACGTCCGTTTCAATGCATACGCTTTCGGGTACGCGCATCGTAACGCCGTTTTTCATATGCGACACATTTATTCTCGCGCGCATAATTTTTTCCGCCTCGCCGAGTTGTACGCAGTCGTTTACGCCGCGTATCTCATCATTGTCCTCAACCGCGTACGCGCCTACTTTTTTTCCAGCCTTTAAAAGTATTTCCAGCGTGTCCGTCAGATAATACTCGCTCTGCGCGTTGTTGGGCTTAAGCTCCCCGAGCGCGTACAAAAGCGACTGCGCGTCAAAAACGTACATGCCGGAATTAACCTCGTTTATTTTCTTTTCCTCCTCCGACGCGTCCTTCTGCTCTACTATCTTCAATACTCCGCCGCCGTTCCCTCTTACAATTCTGCCGTAGCCGGAGGCGTCCGGCAAAATGGCGGTAATGACAGTTGCCTGCTCGCCGTTCTTTTCGTTATACTCAACCGCCTTTTTTATGGTTTTGGCGTTTATGAGCGGCGTGTCGCCGTTTAATATTACAACTCTGCCATTAAATTCCTTTATATATTCGGCCGCCTGCATTACAGCGTGACCCGTACCCTTCCGCTCCAATTGCAGCGCGTACTTACAGACATTTCCCAATTCCTCTTTTACCATGTCCGCTCCGTGTCCGACAACGACGCATATCTCCTCCGCGCCCGCCGCCGCGGACGCGTCTATAACCCAACCGCACAAGGGCTTTCCGCACACCTTATGGATTACCTTCGGCATATCGGATTTCATTCTCGTACCCATACCCGCGGCTAAAATAATACTCGTAAACATCGCTCACGTTCCTTTCAATTACAAACTCATTTCCTTAGTTCTCCGGATATCGCCCTTTATCTGGCTTTTAAGCCGCTCCACGCTGTCGAACCGGAATATATCGCGAAGACGCGTCGCGAAGCTGACGCGTATATATTCACCGTAAAGGTTCCCGTCAAAGTCCAGTATATGACTCTCCACCGTCAGCCGCTCCGCGTTAAAGGTCAGGTTTCTGCCTACGTTTATAACGCTTTTGAGGCGCCCTCCGCGCGCGTATGTGATACCCGCGTACACGCCCTCCTTCGGCAGCGCCATATTCACGTCATAGGCGATGTTCGCCGTAGGTATATCCATTTTTGTACCGTTGCGCTTTCCGTGCGTCACAAAGCCCTCGACACAGTAGCGTCTTCCAAGAAAGCGCTCCGCGCCCTCCATATCTCCGTCGCGGATAAGCTGTCTTATGTATGTGCTGGACACCACGCGTCCATCAAGATATATTGCGTCTGTAACCAGTACGCAAAAACCGTATTTTTCGCCAAGCTCCTTAAGCAGCGCAACGTCGCCCATTGCCTTATAGCCAAAGCTGTAATCATAGCCGACGCAGACCGCCCTGACATGCAAGGCGTCCGTAAGATAGCGCGCAAACTCCTCAGGCGTTTTCCGCATGAACTCTCTGTCAAATTTTTCCATAAAGACAAAATCGGGTTTTTCCCTTTCAAGCAGCTCCAGCTTTGCCTCGTTGGGCGTTATAAGCTCAATATGCGAGCCGGTCACATTCTTTGTGTTCTCCTCAAACAGCAAAACGCCGCTTTTTAGATTATGCTCGCGCGCGTATTTAATACCGTTTCTGATTATAGTCATATGGGCGACATGCAGTCCGTCAAAGTTTCCGAGCGCGACCACCGTGCCGTCATAATCCGCTTTACCCCGGATTACCTCCATGCCGTACCCTCCTTAGCTCCAGAATGATTTTACAAGCTTTAATTTCTCATTTTTCAGTTCCGATATGCACAGAAATTTACCGTTATTGTCATACAATCTGTACATTCCCTCCGCAGAACGATAGGTCATCTGTACTCCGTTTGTAACGCTCCCGACCTGCTTTTCGTTAAGAGTGATACGCGGGTATTGCGTGAAAAGCTCCTCCACGTCTATGACCGCGCTCCGCAGCTCTCCGCGCTCTTTTAACGCGTGCAAGCTTTCCAATGTATGGCTGTCCGCAAGCGTAAACATACCCGTTTTAACGCGGCGCAAGGCGCTCATACAGGCTCCCGTGCCCAATGCCGCGCCTATATCCGCGCAAAGGGTTCTTACGTACGTACCCTTTGAGCAGCTTACCTCCATAGTCACCCGCGCGCCGTCAATTTTCAAAATGTCTATTGAATGTATCGTCACCGTACGGCTTTTACGCTCGACCTCTATACCTTGTCTGGCAAGCTCGTACAGCTTCTTTCCGTTTTGCTTTATCGCCGAATACATCGGCGGTACCTGTTCAATTTTTCCGACAAATCCCTTTATTGCGGTACGTATTTCCTCCTCGCCGCAAGTAACCTCGCTTTCGGTCAGAACCTCTCCCTCCGCGTCCTGCGTGTCGGTGGTTTTGCCGAGTACAAGCTCCGCTCTGTAAGTCTTGTCGGAAAAAGCGAGCATATCCGCCGCCTTCGTCGCGCTGCCCACGCATATGGGCAAAACTCCCGTAGCCATAGGGTCAAGCGTGCCGGTATGACCAACCTTCCTTATACCGGTAAGCCGTCTTACCTCGTAAACCATGTCGTGCGAGGTTCTGCCCGCAGGTTTGTCAATCACAATTATACCGTTCATTTAATTTTTTCTAAGGCGTCCATACACGCTTTAACAACCATTTGCTCGGCTTCGTCTGCCGTCGCCGAATACAAAGTCGCGCCCGCTGCCTTTATATGTCCTCCCCCGCCAAATTTCATCGCTATTTTCGCTACATCCGCCTCACCGTTGGAGCGCAGGTTAAGGCGAAAACCGTCCTCCGTTTTCTTTATGCATACGGCAATTTCCGTACCTTCAATCCTGCGCGGAATTTCCACAAGGTTCGGAATATCCTCCTTGCTTATGCCATACCTTTCGCCCGACCTTTCATCAACCGTAACCAGCGTTATTCTGCCGTTGGCATACGACTTTATCCCGCTGGTTATCTCGGCTTTAAAACGCGCCGAGCCGAGCGACTCGCTGTCAAAAAGCAGCCGCGCTATTTCAGCGTGGTCAAAGCCGTACTCCAGCAAATCCGCGGCGGTACGCATTGTTTTGGGAGTCACGCTGCTGTACTTGAAACAGCCGGTATCCGAACACAGCGCGGTGTAAAGGTTCTTGGCAATACCCTTGTCAATCGGCGCGTCCATTGCGCGGAAAAGTCCGTACAAAATCTCCGCCGCGGCAGCCGCGCCGCCGTCAACGCAGTTTTCGTCGGCAAAGAGCGTGTTTGTGTAATGATGGTCTATATTTATAGAATTTCCTATTTCATCAAACAGCCTTCTGCGCTCGGTTATACGGTCAATATCGCCGCAGTCTATGCAGGCGCAAAGGTCGTGATTATGCGGCTTGCCGTCATAAATAACATAGTCGCTGCCAATAAACGCAAGACGCGACTCCACAATTCCGCTCACGTAGACCGTCGCCTCCTTACCGAGGGCGCGCATCATTCCGGCGAACGCGAAGCATGAGCCGAGCGCGTCGGGATCCTCGTTTACATGCGGCAATACCGCTACCGACCTCGCTTTATTTATCTTGTCAATGACCCCCCGCATTACTTTAATCCCCTTTTTTTGAAATATTGTTGAGCAGCTGCTCGATATGCGCGCCATGCTCAATCGAGCTGTCCAGCTCGAATATAAATTCGGGCGTATATCTCAAATCCACTCGCCTGCCGATTTCACGTCTTACAAAGCCCGCGGCGCTTTTAAGACCCTGCATCGCTCTGTTTTTCGTTTCCTCGTCGCCCATGACAGATATATACGCCTTCGCGTAGCGCAGGTCGTTTGTCACGTTTACCGTGACGACGCTTGTCATAAGCGGTATACGCGAATCCTTCAGCTCGCGTATAATATTCGCAAGCTCCCGCTTTACTTCCTCATTGATTTTATCAATTCTTGCCATATTTTGTCCTTTCAACAGCTTAAATTATAGTAGGGAACGGCGTTTCCGGCGTCCCGACAAAATCACACCGAAAATACGCCCGCAAACTATAATTTGACTTATATAAATTTTTAGAAATTTATCAGTTGTTACAGTGTGTTAACAAAACGCTCCGAAATCCGATAAACAAAAGATTTATCGCAGTATATTCACCGTAATTACCCATTTAAGTTTATACTATTTTAGTTCATTTGTCAACACCGGCAGGAAAAAGAACCACGGAAATCGCTTACGAAAAAATAAAAATAAAAATAAAAATAGTGGACGCCCCGCATAAAAAAAGTAAAGTAAATTAAGTTTTATGACAGGCTAACGCTCTATCCTGACCTCATTCGCCTCGGCATCGTATGAAAACGCGTCGCCAAATCGGGTAAGCTCATCTATCATGATATATGTGTTGCCGCCGATGTTAAACGCGTCAACGCGCTCTCCGTTTACATAGACAGCGTCGCGCGAGACTGCGGCTTTTGAAATCTTGTCCGATTTCTCAAAATCCGTGCTTTTGCTCTCTCCGATCTCAGACTCGGTTATCTCTGTTATGGGCGCGTACAGGCACGTATCGACGCTGTAACCGCAGCCGTCGATTGAATAAAGATTAACATACGTCAGACCGTTTATTATATACGCGTCAACCCGCTTGCCGTTTACATAGGCGGCTGTGCGGTTGTAGAGCGCGTCGTACGTTTTTCTCTCGGTATACTCGCCGTTTCTGATATAGATAACGCCGTTGTCCCATTCAACATCATAGCCGAGATTTTCCGATATGAACCGAAGCGGAACAAGCGTCCTGCCGTTATATATTGCGGGCGGCGTGTCAAGCTCGGTCGGAGCGCCGTTTATATATGCGGTACTCTCGCCCGAGGCGAGCGTTACCGTATTGCCGTCAAGCTTGATCGAAACCGAGCCGTCCTCACCGTTCCAGTCCACGACCGCGCCCATTTCCTCAAACAGGCAGCGCGCGGGAATCATTGTCGTACCGTTATTGATGATGGGATTCTGCTCAAACGCGAGTATCGTATTATTCAAAATCACGGTCGGACTGTTTTGAATGTTTTCAAAAAGCGCGTCCACGTCAGATTTAAGTATTCTTTTTCCGTCCGTAATTATGTATTCCTCGCCGCTCTCATCATCTTTGGCAAGCTCGGCTGTATCTCTGTATATCACCGTCCACGGCGCCGACGCGCAGACAAAATGAACATAGTCCTTTGTGAAATACAGATCGCCGCTCGGCTCGGCTGAACAGAATATTTTATATTCCCCCGCCTGTCCGAGATACGCCTTTGGCTGCTCTGTTTTCACGCGGTATACATCTTCGCCGTATTTAAGCCAGCACGCAACAAGGCCGTAGCGGCACAAATCAACGGAACTCGTTAAGTTCGCAGACGAAAGATACGCTGTTACGCCGTTTGGCAAACGCTGCGGAATCGAGGTTATCGCCGCGCTGTCACAGTACAGCGGCGTAAACGCGTTGTAGTCCCCATCGGAGTACATTATGCGGTAATACGGATAATAGCTGTTGCGCAGAAGACCGTAGCCGACACACCAATACGCCGTGCCGTCCACCGCCGCCGAATAGAGAAGCTTCGCGTCCGTTGTGAAGGTTCGCGTTATATTGCCGTAGTAATCGTAAAAATTACAGTTGGGATTATTGTAATAATACAGCGGCATACCCATGCCAATCTCGGCGGTGTTTTTATAGCTGAAATTATCTATATACTCGCCGTTTGCAAGGGGATACATTCCGTTATCCGCAAGTTCGTCATACGCCGCGGTATCGGTATCGATTTTTGTATAACTCCAATCCTCGGGCATTTCTTCGCCCGTAAGACTTATACCGGTCTGCGGCTCCGCCGTCTCGAATTTCACGCCGGTGGTTATCGTTACGGGAACATCGTATTTTTCAACGTAGTACGGGATAAACGAGATTTTTCCCGTGTCTGTGTAATCAAAGCCGTCCGAGCTTATAAACCGCTCAAACCGTTCGGAGTCCGTGATTTTATAAGTGTCGCGCGATATTCGTATTTCACCGTTATGAAACGCCGCTTTTTTAATATACCCGTCTCCGGTAACGAGAAGAATATTCGTAAGCTCCGTTATCGGTCCCCTGTACTTCGAAAAAAACATAAAGCCTCTCGGCGTCGCCGGATTTGCCGTGAGCTGGTATTTCACATCCGACATAGCTATCGCTGTATCGTCTGCGTACTCCACAGGCACGTTTATTTTGTCGCAGCGCTTTGACACGGTTATTTCACCATCCGCGATTTCGTACAGCCTGATATAATCGTCCATGTCAACACCCATTAAATCCAACAACGTAACATTGTCCTCCGCCTTTGCCGAGGAGAAAAAAATCAATATGAGCAGAAATAAAGCTAAAGCCGCCAAAATTTTTAATCTGTTTTCTCTCGTTTCGGTTATAATCTGTTTTATTGCCTGCAAACCTCTAACCTCCGTATTTTATTCCTCATACCCGCCCGCCGGTACCAGTCGGGATTTCAATCCGTTTCTACCCATTCGGGCCGCGCGTCAATTACAATTCGCTGCAAGTCCTCTATCCAATCAGCTTTTGCGTCCAACGCTTCGGATACCGCTCTTAACGGAACCATAAACCAATATACTTTTTTCATGTTCACATTTCCTCTTTCAAATATTGAATATTTACAATTTTATTATATCTTTTTTCATCGGTCTTTGATTTAAATCGGAGCGCCGCTCCGTCAGGCTTGCTTGAAATGGAGCGGGCAACGGGAGTCGAACCCGCGACGGCGGCTTGGGAAGCCGCAGTTTTACCGCTAAACTATGCCCGCGTAATATACATATATTATAGCGCGGTTTTATAAAAAAATCAAGACCGTTTTGAAGTACACTTACGGCTGACGCATGAAAAATTATATTCACGTGAAAGAAAAATCTAAAACCCGCAAGCAATATCTCCGCGAGCAAAAAACGTCTACGGTCTTTTATTTATAATATCAAGTATAGCCTTTTCCGCCGCCTTTATTTCATCATGAAATTCCTTAGCGGACACCCGTACCGCGCCTCCGGCAAGAATAATAATCTGTTCCAGGCTATCGGAGGTTGCGACGCGCACGCGGTGCGACCCCGCAAGACTGTGGGCGGTCTTTTCAATATACATATCCGCCGTTTCCGCCTCTTTGGTATACACCACGTCTATATTGCGCGTTTTCTCAACGCTTCCCTCCCCGCCCTTGACCTTATACGCGTCAAACACAAGAATAACATGGCGCCGCTTAAAGCCCTGATAGTTACACAGAATATCAATCAATCTGTCGCGCGCCGCGTCAAGACTATGGTCGGCAAGCGACTTCAATTCCTCCCATGCGAATATGATATTGTATCCGTCCACAAGCAGGTATTCCTCGCCCGAAGGCGCGGCAGCCTTATTATTATGTCTTTGTTTCCTCGGAACCGCCTTTTTCACGGTATACGCCGCAGACCTGCGTATGATAGGACCGTATGTGCGCTCAAAAATACGCATAAGCTCATCGTCGTCCGCAACAGCGTCAAGATAGTCGCTCGCCCGTTTCCGCGCGTCCTCCCGCCCGCTGCCCTTATCAGACTCAAAATCAATTCCTTCAAGGTGCATATAGTCGTACACCTTATCCCACTTTACCGTAAATCCCGCGCCATGCGAGCAAAATATCGAATCCGCGGTATTCTCGACGTCGCTTTCGCTGTCATAACCAATCTCCGCGATTACCTCGTCGGCGTTACGGCGCTCCTCATACCCCTTTAAGATACAGCTGAGGCGTCCCTTACCCCGCGTGTAGCCTGTAACCTCCGCGTAGTACTCCCGCATGGCTTTTACCGGCGCGCATCCGGAAATTACCGCCGTGTTACCGTTAATTTCAGGCTGTTCAAGCTCAGCGCCCATTTGCTGTATATCAGTCATTGCCCGTCCGATAAATTCAGCGGGCAGCTCCAGACGAAATTCATACCACGGCTCCAGCAGCACGCTTTGAGCCATTTTCAGACCCTGTCTTACGGCGCGGTAGGTCGCCTGACGGAAATCGCCGCCTTCCGTATGCTTTTGGTGAGCGCGTCCCGCAATAAGCGTTATTTTCATATCGGTAATCGGAGAGCCTGTCAGCACGCCGATATGCTCTTTTTCCTTAAGATGAGTCAGGATAAGCCTCTGCCAGTTACGGTCAAGGCTGTCCTCGCCGCACGCAAGCTCAAAACTCAGACCGCTGCCGCGTTCGGTCGGCTCCATTAAAAGATGCACCTCTGCGTAATGACGCAAAGGCTCATAATGACCCACTCCCTCGACAGGCGCGGCGATAGTTTCCTTGTACGCGATTGAGCTGTACGAAAATTCCGCGTCAAAGCCAAAACGGTCCGCTATTATACGCTTAAGCGCCTCCGTCTGTACCTCTCCCATCACCTTTACATGAATTTCCTGTAAGGTTTCGTTCCACGCTATGTTAAGCTGAGGATCCTCCTCCTGCAGCTGCCGCAGCTTACCGAACGCGGCGTGCGCATCCACGCCGTCCGGCAGCTCCAGTCTATAAGACAGCACGCTTTCCAGCACGGCTTCCTTCAAATCCTCCTCACAGCCAAGACCCTCTCCGGCGTAGGTTTTTGTCAGCCCCGTGACGGCGCACACAGTACCGGACTGAGCCTCCCCGATGGTTTTGTACTTCGCTCCGGAGTAAATCCGTATCTGGTTTACCTTTTCAGACCACTCATGTCTTTTACCGCCGTTAAGGAGCGCCCTGACCTTCAGGGTTCCGCCCGTGATTTTCATAAACGTAAGCCGTTCTCCCTGCTCTCCGCGCTTGATTTTATATACATTCGCGCCGAATACGCCGTCATAGACGGCGCGCTTCGCGTACAGAGCCAATCCGTTCATAAATTCCCTGACGCCCTCGTTTCTGAGCGCGGAGCCAAAATAGCAGGGAAATATTTTTCGCGCGGCAATCGCGTTACGCACGCTGTCCGTCTTTATATCACCGCTGTCAATGAAAGTACTCATTATGCTCTCGTCGCACAGCGCTATGTTTTCCCTAAAGTCCTCGCCGGCCGTGTCGGTAAAATCGATACAGCCGTCGCCAAAACGCCGGCACAGCTCCCGCATCACCTTGTTACGGTCCGACGGCAAATCCATTTTATTCACAAATATGAACACCGGCACATTATACCTCCGCAAAAGCCGCCACAGTGTTTCCGTGTGACTCTGGACTCCGTCCGTGCCGCTGACAACCAACACGGCATAATCAAGAATACCGAGAGTACGCTCCGCCTCCGTTGAAAAATCGACGTGACCCGGCGTGTCAATAAGTGTGAACTCGGCGTCCGCGAAGTTCATGACGGCTTGCTTTGAAAATATCGTGATACCTCTGTCGCGCTCAATTTCATGCACGTCAAGGAACGCGTCTCCGTGGTCAACGCGTCCCCGAGCGCGTATCTCTCCCGCGCAGTACAGCATACTTTCCGACAGCGTGGTCTTTCCCGAGTCTACATGCGCCAGTATTCCGATTACAAGCCTGTTCATAATTCTATGCCTCCGACAGCAAAAAGCCGCTGATTTCTCATAGCGGCTGTAAGCTTTATTAAATGTCCAGATTTGAAACGTATTTAGCGTTTTTTTCAATATATTCACGACGCGGCTCCACCTTGTCGCCCATGAGAACGGTGAAGGTTTCGTCCGCGGCAATCGCGTCGGCAAGGTCGACGCGCAGCATAGTGCGCTTGCTTACGTCCATTGTCGTTTCATTCAGCTCCGGAGGGTCCATCTCTCCAAGACCCTTATAACGCTGCACCTTGACGTTGCCGCCCATTTCCTCGATAAGCCTGTCGCGCTCGTCGTCGGTATAGGCGTAGCGGTCAATCTGATTTTTATTCTTGCCCTTTGACACCTTGTACAGCGGCGGCTGTGCAAGATACACATGTCCTTGCTCGATAAGCGGACGCATGTGTCTGAAAAAGAAGGTCAAAAGCAGCGTTCTGATATGCGCGCCGTCTACGTCGGCATCCGCCATAATAATAATTTTTCCATATTTGAGATTGTCGATATTAAAGTCGTCGCCGATACCGGTACCGAGAGCCTGTATAACAGGCAGCAGCTTTTCATTAGAGTACACCTTGTCTATACGCGCCTTTTCAACGTTCAGCATCTTGCCCCAGAGCGGAAGTACAGCCTGAAAACGCCTGTTACGTCCCTGTTTTGCGCTGCCGCCCGCGCTGTCGCCCTCAACAATAAACAACTCGGCGTAGTCCTCGCCCTCATCCGTGCATTTGGCAAGCTTACCAAGCAGCGCGCTGTTCGACGCGCCCGACTTACTGCGCGTAAGCTCGCGCGCTTTCTGTGCCGCCGCGCGGGCGCGCGACGCTGTAAGCGTTTTTTCGACTACGGTTTTCGCAATCCTCGGATTTTCCTCAAAGAACGCCGCGAGCTTGTCCGTCAGCGCGTTTTCAACAAGCGCTCTCGCCTCGCTGTTTCCGAGCTTAGCCTTTGTCTGTCCCTCAAACTGCGCCTCTACCACCTTGACGCTTATAATCGCTGTCAGCCCCTCTCTTGTGTCCTCGCCGGACAGGTTCGGGTCCTTTTCCTTCAGCAGATTGTACCTCCTCGCATAATCGTTTACAACAC
>CAZWMB010000035.1:0-14720 GCA_964634635.1 uncultured Lachnospiraceae bacterium | reverse complement strand
GTTGTAAGAACGAAATTGTCCGGTTACCTCGACTGTATCTCCCTCGGAAAATCCGCCGCCTATTATAAGACGCTCCGATACCATAATCCGCACATCGTCCGCCGTTCCGCTCAGGCGCGGCACCTTTACGGTGCAGGTATAGAATTTTTCCGCGTAAATTTCATGATTAAATGTAAATTTATCCGATATTGTTCCTATTATTATCGCCTGATTGTTTGATAGATTGTTTTCCATGTGTAAAAACCTCCTCTGTAGTATTTAAAATTCCGTCATCATCAGTTATATTTATTCCGGTATCTTTGATTTTATGCTGATTATTTTTTCTATAAGTATATTATACCAATAAACCCGCCGGATATTCAGCATAAATTTGTTTTGCTTTAATTTCCGCTATATTATTTTATCGCAACCGAGGAGCGTTTTTAATTTGGTCATGCCCGTTATATGCCGAGCATCCGCGAAAAATCTCTCATAACGCCTGATATTCCAATCTGCTGCGGACATACCTGCTCGCAGCTGCGGCAGCCGACGCATCTTGACGGTCTTTTATCATCCGGCATACTTTCCACCGCCATAGGAGCGATAAACCCTCCTCCGGTAATTTTATGCTCATTGTACAAAGCAATCAGTTCCGGTATCGGAAGCTCCCGCGGACAGTGAGCCGTGCAATAATGGCAGGCGGTACAGGGCAGCTCGCCCTTACGCGTTTCCATATCCTCCAAAGCCACGATACGGTTAAATTCACTGTCGGTAAGAGGTTTGTCCTCGGAAAAGGTCGATATATTTTCCTTTACCTGCTCCATAGTACTCATACCGGACAGCGCCACCACAACGCCCTCTATACTTTGTAAAAATCGGAACGCCCACGCCGGAACGCTCTCGTCAGGACGCATATCTTTAAGCTCCTTCTCCATTTCAGCCGGCGCCGACGCAAGCTTACCTCCTCTGACAGGCTCCATAACCCATATCGGCATTCCCGCTTTCCTCAAAAGCTCTACCTTGCTCTGCGCGTTCTGGAAATGCCAGTCCTTGTAGTTTAACTGTATCTGACAAAACTCCAGATATTCTCCGTACGCGTCTATAAAACGCTGCATAATTTCCAGAGAGCCGTGCGTGGAAAAACCGAGATGCTTTATTCTTCCCCTTTTCTTTTGCTTTAAAAGGTATTCCATTATACCGAATTCCGGATTTAAGTAATCGTCGATATTACCCTCGTATACATTATGGAACAGGTAAAAGTCAAAATACGGCGTACGGCATTTCTCTATCTGGCTCTCAAATATTTCCTCAGCCTTATCCATATTGGAATTATCGTAGCCGGGAAATTTAGTCGCTAAATAATAGCTGTTCCTCGGGTATTTGGACAAAAATTTACCCGCGGCAAGCTCCGAATTGCCATTGTGATACCCCCACGCGGTATCATAGTAATTTATTCCGCTTTTATAAGCGAAATCAATAATTCTCTCCGCCTCAGTCTCGTCAATGACTCCGTCGTCGCCGTTGACCGTAGGCAGACGCATCATGCCCAATCCCAGCGCCGACAGCTTCATATCCCGAAAGTTCCTGTAAATCATTTTATCCGTCCTTCTGTTTGTGTTTGAAAGTAATTGTATCATAAAAACACATCGTGTACAATATAAAATTCAGACTAAATTTTTTACCGACCGCTGCCGAGCATGCCGCCTCTCAAGGCGGTCATACAGCTCTTTATCGGTTCTTGCTTATTCATTTACCGGAGCGTACTTGCGCATAAGCGTTTCGTACTCGTCCGCCGTTATAGGCAGCGCCGTGCCGTGACGGTAAATATCGTCAAATTTAAAGTCCGCGGCGCATTTAAAAACCCCGCCCGCTATGTCGTCTGTGACAAACGGCTTGTAGCCCTGATGCATTGAGAAATAATCCAGCAGCAGACACCATTTATTCCCATCGTTAAGCTTGTACGCGGTGGGTCCCTCGTAGCCCGTAACCGTATTCCCCGGTTCGCCGTTGAGCATATAGCCCCGAACCTCGGTAAAGGGTCCGTCGAGCGACTCGCTTCTTTCCATTATGATTGAGGAGCGTGTTTCGTTTTTTGTGAAACGGTAATACACGCCGTTATATTCAAGAAACGTAGTGTCTATATTGCTTATATTTCCGCCGTCTATGTAAAGCTCCGGAGAAGTAAAGGTTATAAAGTCCTTTGTAAAGCTTCTGTAAATACGCTGAACCCTATATCCGTCGTCCGACGTTTTCGACGCCCAGAATACCATGTAGCTGTTTTTTTCGCGGTCGTAAACCGACTCCGGCGCCCACGCGCAGCCGGCGTTGTCCGCCGCGACCTGTACAAGCCTTGGCGCAGACCAGTCCGCAAGATTATCCGACTCCCATATGACAATAGACCGGCTGCCGTTTTCCTGGCAGTCCTTCCAGCAGTCCTTGCTTGCGCGGCGGCTGTAAATCGACAGATCGGTAGCCGTAATAAAATACCTGTTCCCCTCCGGTGAGCGTATTATATGCGGGTCGCGCGCTCCCTTCTCCCCCAAATCGCTTACAAGCACGGGCGCTCCGCCGTTAAGCGTCCTCCAGTCAGTACCGTCCCTTGAAACAGAAAAATAAATCTGCTCGCTGTCCGGACCGCTTTTCGCCCCGATAAAATGCACAAACAGATACGCCGAAAATTCCTTCATTTTTGTATGCCTCCCGTCATATTTTTTTACATTCCAAATAAAAACGCTTGTCCGCCGCCTCGCCCATGGAAAACGTCTTTCTCGGCAGCGAGCCGTCCTTTATAACAGTCGCGAATAAGTCGCTTTTTTTCATTTTATCAACCATAAACCCGATTGTATTCTCAGCTGCCGTGAGATTTCTCACAACGTCATTTCCGTGGATATAATCTATTCTGCCGCCGTTTTCAGCCAGGTATTTGTCAAGAAAATTCTGCAGTGTTCCCACCGGAAGGTTTGAGCTTGCGTCGGTAATGTATATACTGCCCTCTATACCCTGATATGCGTAATCTATCCGCTGTCCGCCGTTATCGGTAAAGGACGCGTTAGAACGGCTCACAAAGCCGTCAAGCATTTTTTTGGGGTCGACGTCAAAAATAACGCGTTGTATCGGCTCGAAGTCAAGCGCGTCATCATGTATATTCATAAGCTCCGCAAGCGCATACCGCGCGGGGTGGTTTTCACGCTCCGAAGGCGACAGGGTCTTTTTTATATCTTCCCAGCACATCTTAGCGGTCGCGAGCGAGTGGTTTCCGTCGCCCGCCGCAAACAGCAGCGCTCCCTTGTCATGTACTCCGTATTTTTTGTCAAAGGCGTCCTTATCCGCCAATTTATCAAGCGCCGACATTATCCTGTTCTTTTCGGCGTCGCTTACCCTATATCCGGTAATATGCCCCGCTCCCTTCATAAGGTCAAAATCGTAGAGCTTTTCAAAGCTGTCCTTGCAATTGCTCAGCGGCTCGGCGACTGTCCTGTCCCTGTCGTCTATAAGCATGATAATATGGGTCGTTTCAAGAGGCGCGCCGCGTCTTACACGCTGACGCGGCGGTATGCGCTCTATAATGGTACCCTCCGTAGCGCGTATTAGCGATTGGGACCGCTTTGAAAAATCATACTCCTCCAGGTCAAGCTGTCCGACTATGCCGCGGCGCGTTTTACCGTTGGACTGCACCCGCTCCGTATATATAAAGCTGTTTCTAAGCTCACGGAACACGCCCTCCGCCAGATATCTTTTCATTGTTCGGTGAATATTCCGTATACGCTCGTCCCCGTCGTCATCGCCGAGATATACCTCCGGAAATATTATATTGAGAGCGGATGGGCTGCTGCCGACAATATTTCTTACGCTCTCCCAGTACTTCGGCTCGGAAGTGTACTGGTCGCAAGCTATGACGCTCCATTTTGTTAAATCTACATTACGCGGAATAAGTATATCCGCGGGTTTAAAAGCTTTCACTGATTTCCCTCCTTAAATATAACAGGCGTTTTCTCTTTCATTTTAACTCCACTATTGTAACTCCGTCCTCGCCCTCGCCGTATTTTCCGTTTCTGTATGACACGACGTAACGCCGGTTACGCAGATTTTGCTGTATGCCCTTTCTCAGTACGCCCGTACCCTTGCCGTGTATTATGCTGACCGGAGAAATCCCCGCCATGTAACAGTCGTCCAGGAATTTCTCAACGTTCGCCCATGCCTCGTCAAGCGTCTGACCTCTTACGTCAATCTCCGTTGAAACGTTTTTGGTTCTCGACTCAAACGCGCGCGTACTCCTTGCGTACCGCTCCGCCATTTCCTTTGATTTCTTTTCGTCGATTTTTCGCAGGTTTGTTATATGCACGTCCATTTTTATTATCCCCGCCTGCACACGCACGTTTCCGTCCTTGTCGGGTTCCTTTAAAACAGTCGCCTCCTGATTTAAGTCAAGGATTTTAACCGCCGCGCCCGCTTTCAGGTTTTTCGGAGGCTCGGCGTACGTCCTTTTCGGCTTTGACGCGCGAGCGATTTTTTTATCAATGCTCTCCTCGCGTTTTTTTAGGCTCTCGCGCATTTTTGAGGTTTTCTTATCCAAATCGTCTCCGGCCCTAACGCCCTGCCGACGCATCTTTTCAAGGTCGCGTATTATGGAGTTTGCCTCCTCCTTTGCGTCCATGATAAGGATTTTTGCCTCGCGGTGCGCCTCCTCCATGACGCGGGATTTGTTTTCCTTCAATTTAATTCTGTCGTTTTCAAGCTGACGGCGAATATCCGCAAGCTCGCGTTTCATACGCGCCGCCTCGTCCGCCTCCTGACGCGCTTTAACTCTGTTTTGTTCAAGCTCGGTTATGACGTCCTCAAATTTAACGTCCTCGTCGGAGAGTATATCGCCGGCACGGTCTATAACGCGCTCGTCAAGACCGAGTCTGCGTGAGATGGCAAACGCGTTAGACTTGCCGGGTACGCCTATTAAAAGCTTGTACGTCGGCCGCAGGCTCGCGACGTCAAACTCGCAGGACGCGTTTTCCACGCCGTCTGTCGAAAGCGCGAACAGCTTTAATTCGCTGTAATGCGTTGTAGCTACCGTTTTAACTTTCCTCTCCCGAAGGAACTCGATTATTGAAATCGCAAGCGCCGCGCCCTCGGTAGGGTCGGTTCCGGCGCCAAGCTCGTCAAAAAGCGCGAGTGAGCTGCGGTCTATATTTTTGAGTATGCCAACGATATTTACCATATGCGACGAAAACGTCGACAGGCTCTGCTCAATCGACTGCTCATCTCCTATGTCCGCGAAAATTCTCTCAAAGACCGCGGCCTCGCTTTTATCACCGGCGGGTATATGCAGTCCGGACGCCGCCATGAGCGAAAATAAACCGATGGTCTTAAGCGTAACCGTTTTGCCGCCGGTGTTTGGTCCGGTTACGACCAACGTGTCAAAATCACCGCCAAGGTATATGTCGTTGGCGATTACCTTGTCCGGGTCAATAAGCGGGTGGCGCGCTTTTTTAAATATAATTCTGCCCTCGTCGTTCAAAGCCGGCTCGTTCGCATTCATCTCAAGCGACAGCCTTGCTTTCGCAAATAAAAAATCAAGCTCCGTCACGGCGCTGTAATCCGCAAAAACAGTATGGCTGTTTTCGCTTACCGCCGCGGACAGCTCCGTTAAAATACGCTCAATTTCAATTTGTTCCTTATTGCGAAGGTCACGGATTTCATTGTTGCTGTTGACTACGCTCATAGGTTCGATAAACAACGTCGCGCCGCTCGCTGAGGCGTCGTGTACGATACCGGCCACCTCGCCCCTGTACTCGCTTTTAACCGGTATTACATACCGGTTCGAACGCATTGTGACTATGGGGTCCTGTAAAAACTTTTTGTAATGTGCCGAGTGTATCATATCGTTGAGAGTTTCTCTCATTCGTCCGTTCAAGGCCCGCATTTTACGGCGGATTGTGTTAAGCTCCGGCGACGCGTCGTCGGCGATTTCATTTTCGGATATAACGCAAGAGTTTATTCTGTCTTCAAGCGATTTTGCGGTTATGATGTTTTCCTCGATATCACGCAGCTTCGCGCACTCCTCAGGCGCCTCGCCGAGATACGCTTTCATTCCGCGCGCGACATAAAGAAGGCGCGAGATTTCCAAAAGCTCCTTTGCGCGGAGCGCGCCCTCCATTTCAGTACGCTTAACCGCGCTCAAAACATTCTCAACCGACAGATTAACCGGCGGCGCGCCGAGCCTAAGCGACGTTATAACCGCCTCCGTCGTGCCGCGCTGCGCGCTTTTCGCGTCGTCAAGGACGGTAAAAGGCGTTAGCTCGAGTATACGCCTTTTTACCGTTTCATTGTCCGTATATGACGATAAGCGTTCAAGTATTTTGTTAAATTCCAGTGTTTTAAACGCTTTGTTTTGTTTGTCCATTTTATTTCTCCCATGCCGCTGTTTAATTTGCCGCTGTACTCCTTTTCATCGCGAAGACCTTCTCCGTTGGATTTTTAAAGCTCCCACACCTTTAAATTACTGTATTCGCCGACCATTGGCGCCATCTGACGAAAGCCTATCCTTCCGCCGCCGAGTACCGGCCCGTATTTTTTGCCGTCGTCCCGCCATGAAAACACCGGCAAATTATCTATCGCAAATTCTATTTTACCGTCCTTTTTGGTCAGACTGATATGATAGCTGTCCTTGGCGTCGTCACAGTCGGGTATCGGATCCGCGCCCTGCGCCACAAGATGAAAGCCCTTGCTTTTACGTAAATTGCATGTGTGAAAGCCGCGCTCTTCATCCCACTTTCTGCGAAAATACGAAACATGGTACGCGTTGATATCACCGGAATGGTACAGATTGTATCTGCCGTCGCGCGGCGCGAGAGATTTGTCAAACAGGTCCTCGCCCATACAGCCCTTAGCCGAAAAAAACATAATCGCCAGACCCGGTTCTTCAATCGGACGGAAATCCCACTCGAGCATAACGTCCGACGGAAAATCTGCCGGACACCAGTACACAAAATTGGACTTCTGTCCCAAATCCTCGCTCAGCGCGTTTTTCATGCGCATTTTTCCGTCCTCAAAATATATGTCCGCGCTGCCCTCCAATACAAATTCCCGAACATCGCTCTCACAGGAAAGCTTATTGTCATAAATTAATCTTTTTTCCATTGTTTATCCCTCCTTGATAAATCGCGGCAGAAGCGACTCTGCTATAATTTACCTCTATTATACCAATAAATCCGCTCAAAAACAATATTATATTAAAAAAATATTGAAAACCGGAAAGTAATAGTGTATAATATAGAAAGCATGGTTATGGAAGTTTACGGGAATAAAATATGAAAATTTATCAGGGAGGTATAAGATATGTGCGGAATTGTAGGTTATATAGGCGAAAAACAGGCTGCGCCCATACTTCTTGAGGGTCTTTCAAAGCTTGAATACCGCGGCTACGACAGCGCGGGAATAGCGGTTTTCAATAATAACAAAATTGAGATTGCAAAGGCGAAGGGCCGTCTTTCAGTTCTCTCCGATAAAACTGACGGAGGCAAGAGCGTCAAAGGCGCTATGGGAATTGGTCATACCCGCTGGGCGACTCACGGAGAGCCGTCGGACGTCAACTCTCATCCGCAGGTGTCAAGCTCCGGACGTTTCGCCGTTGTTCACAACGGTATTATAGAAAACTACATCTCGCTGAAGAAAAAGCTTGAGGACAAGGGTATTGAGTTCGTTTCCGAAACCGATACCGAGGTTATCGCGCACCTGTTTGAGTACTATTACAACGAAGATATTCTCGAAACCATGATAAAGGTTATAAACCGCTTGGAAGGCTCGTACGCCCTGGGTATTGTCTGCTCGGACTACCCCGACCGGTTTATCGCGGTACGCAAGGCCAGTCCCATGATTGTGGGGCTGGGTGAAAACGAGAACTTCATCGCCTCAGACGTCCCCGCAATTTTAAAGCACACAAGAAACATATATTATCTTGAGGACAATGAAATTGTTGTTCTGAAAAAAGACTCCGTAAAGGTGTACAACGCCGATAAGGAAGAGGTTAAAAAGGAAGTCTTTACGGTTGACTGGGACGTAAGCGCGGCGGAAAAGGGCGGTTACGAGCATTTTATGATGAAAGAAATAGAGGAACAGCCCAAAGCTCTTCGTGACACGATAAGCGCAAGAATTAAAGACGGCAGGATTGTACTTGACGATATAACGCTCACCGCGGAGGACATTAAAAATATTAACAAAATTTACATTGTCGCCTGCGGCAGCGCATACCATGTGGGCGTTGTCGGAAAATATGTAATCGAGAGAATGTGCCGTATACCGGTGGAGGTTCAGGTAGCGTCGGAATTCCGCTACTGCGACCCTATTATCGGCAAAAACGACTTGGTTATAGTGATAAGTCAGTCGGGTGAAACCGCCGACACGCTCGCGGCGCTTAAGGAGGCCAAAAATCACGGCGCGAGAATACTGTCAATCGTAAACGTTGTCGGCAGCGCAATCGCAAACGCCTCCGACGACGTTATATACACCTGGGCGGGTCCTGAGATAGCAGTCGCGACAACAAAGGCGTACAGTACGCAGCTCGCGGTTATGTATCTGATTGCAACGTACATGGCTGAAAAAATAGGTATGCTTACCTCCGGAGAGTACTCAAGGCTTGTAAGCGACATTGAGTCGCTCCCCGACAAGGTCGCCGAGGTTTTGGAGTCAAAGGAAAAGGTACAGTACCTCGCGTCAAAGTTTTACAACTGCCGCTCTATTTTCTTTATCGGCAGAAATCTTGACTATGCGGTTTGCCTTGAAGGCTCGCTAAAGCTCAAGGAGATTTCATATATCCACTCGGAGGCGTACGCGGCGGGTGAGCTGAAACACGGTACTATCTCGCTAATTGAGGACGGAACGCTTGTGGTAGCTCTCGCAACCGGACGCGAGCTGTTTGACAAAACCATTTCAAACGTCAAGGAGGTCAAGGCGCGCGGCGCAGTTGTTATGGGACTTACCACAACCGAGCATGAGCATATGTCGGACGTCGCCGACCATGTAATACAAATTCCCGCTATAAATGAAATACTGCTGCCGTCGCTGACGGTTATCCCTCTTCAGCTTTTTGGCTACTATGTAGCCTCGCTCAAAGGCTGCGATATTGATAAGCCGCGCAATCTCGCGAAGTCGGTTACGGTTGAGTAAAAATAAGGGACGCCCGATGTAAAACGGGTATCCCTTATTTTTACGGTTTTATTTTACATATTTGCTTTTAAAAAGCTCTCTATCGCGTCAGCCGCGGCGTCCTCGTCCGAGCCGTTTATTTTGACGGTGATTGTCTGTCCGCACTTAACGCCCAGTCCCATGACCGCGAATATTCTTTTCGCGTCGCCTGTCTTTCCGTCCTTTTCAATTGTCACGCTCGATTCGTACTTTGCCGCCTCCTTTACAAGAATGCCCGCCGGTCTTGCATGTATTCCCTGAGGGTCTGTAATTGTGTAATTAAATTCTTTCATTGTTATCTCTCCTTTTTATTATATATTATTCCTTAATCGCTTTCTTTAATACGGTCATAAACAGCTTGTACCTTCCCATATCATATTATGTTATACATGTATTTTGGCTTAATGGCAATAAAATCCGTCCAATCAGCGCAAGGCGTTTATTTATGTCATTTTTGATTATCTTATTGTTCCCCGTAACCATAAAATTTACTCATTTCAGCTCTTTTAAAGTATTTTGCTTTAATAATGTTGACTATATGGAATATTTTGTGGTATAATATAAATGTTGTAATAATGGTCGGAAAAATAAAGAATATGGAGGTAAACTTGTGGCAAAAGCTAAAAAACTGAAAATCATACCATTAGGCGGTCTTGATGAGATTGGAAAAAATCTGACCGCGATTGAGTACGGAAATGAAATTATAATGGTAGATTGCGGTATGGCTTTCCCCGATGATGATATGCCCGGCATAGATATGGTCATAAACGACATTTCATATCTTGAAAAAAACTGGTCGAAAATCAAGGGCATTTTTCTTACCCACGGTCATGAGGATCACATCGGCGGACTGCCTTATTTTCTTAAAGCAATTAATGTTCCCGTATACGGCACAAGACTTACGCTAGGTCTTGTCGAGCATAAGCTCAAGGAGCATAATCTTTTATCCGGCGTTAAGCTCGTCCGCGCGAAGTACGGAAACTGCGTAAAGGCGGGACAGAGCTTTTCCGTTGAATTTATCCGCACTAACCATTCAATCGCCGACAGCGCGGCTCTCGCAATTAAAACGCCTGTCGGAACAGTCATTCATATGGGTGACTTTAAAATCGATACCACCCCTATTGTCGGTGATATGATAGACCTTGCAAGGCTCGGAGAATTGGGCAGAGAGGGCGTTCTGGCGCTTATGTCCGACAGTACAAACGTAGAACGTCCGGGCTACGCTATGAGCGAACGTTCGGTCGGAGAAAAATTTGAGCATATATTTAAGGGCTGCAATAAACGTATTATAGTCGCTACCTTTGCGTCCAATGTACACCGTGTACAGCAAATTATAGACGCGGCGGCCAAAAACGGGCGCAAGGTCGCCGTATCGGGCAGAAGTATGGAGAATATTGTTGAGATTTCCATTCTGCTCGGATATATGAAGGTACCTGAAGGAGTGCTTATAAATATTGACAATATCAAAAAATACAGACCTAATCAGGTGGTTATTATTACAACAGGCTCTCAGGGAGAGCCTATGAGCGCGCTTACGCGAATGGCATTTTCCGATCACCGTAAGGTCGAGGTCACTAAGGATGACCTTATAATTATCAGCGCAACGCCTATCCCCGGCAATGAAAAATCCGTTTCAAACGTCGTGAACGAGCTGTTCAAAATAGGAGCGGAGGTTATCTACAAGGCGCTGGCGGACGTACATGTGTCGGGTCACGCGTGTCGGGAGGAATTAAAGCTCATTCTGGCGCTTGTAAAGCCAAAATTCTTTATACCCGTACACGGTGAGCACCGTCACCTCGTGCTGCATAAGGAGCTTGCGAAAAGCGTCGGTATTGACGAACGCAACAGCTTTGTTCTGTCCAACGGTCAGGTGCTGGAGCTTGACTCAAAATCCGCCAAAATCACGGGTACGGTACCGGCGGGCAAAATACTTGTGGACGGACTCGGCGTAGGCGACGTAGGTAATATAGTCCTGCGCGACAGAAAACACCTTTCACAGGATGGACTGATTATTGTAGTTGTTACAATATCCCACGACGACAAGAAAATGGTGTCGCGTCCGGATATTATCTCACGCGGTTTCGTGTATGTGCGAGAGGCGGAAACGCTGATTGACGGCGTGCGTCATATCGCGGGTGAAACGGCTCTGGACTGTCTGAGCAAAAAAAATATGGACTGGTCCACTATGAAAAGCTCAATGAAGTCGTCGGTGGCAAGATATATCTACGACCAGACAAAGCGCAGTCCTATGATTTTACCGATTATTGAGGAAATTTAACGTATCGGCGCAATATTAAAATCAATAAACAAACTGACGTCGGTATTCCATCGGCGTCAGTTTTGTTTTTTCTTTATTTTACAGTCAATTTTACAGTCAAAAATGAACCGGCGCCGGTATTGCGTCGGCGTACGATTTTCGTTTACCGCCGTTTTACCGCGCTGTCCAGAATAATTGTCACGGGTCCGTCGTTTACAAGCGTAACCTGCATGTCTGCTCCAAAGCATCCTGTTTCCACGCGCACTCCCTTACTCCTCACATACTCCGTAAATTTCTCGTATAGCTTTTTCGCGCCGACAGGCTCCATTGCGCCGCCAAAATACGGACGTCTGCCATGCGAGCAGTCGCCGTAAAGCGTAAACTGTGAAATCACAAGCATGGCTCCGCCAATATCCTTAAGACTTAAATTCATTTTGTCATCACCGTCGGCGAACACCCGCAGGTTTATAATTTTGTCCGCTATATACATCATGTCCTCGTCAGTGTCGCCGCCGCCTACTCCAAGCAGCACGAGCAGTCCCTTTTCTATCGAACCCCTTGTCTCACCGCCGACGGCTACCTTCGCGCCTGACACTCTCTGCAGCGCCGCTCTCATACCTCGTACCCTCTTTCCTCTATTATAAGCTGAAGCCGCTCCCATTCCGCGAGCAGAACCTCATTTCCCTCCTTGAGGCGATCTATTTCCTCAGACAGCTGTGCGGCCTTTAAATAGTCGGCGGCGTACTCCGGTCTTTGAATTTCTGTTTCAAGCTCCTTTATCCTGCTCTCATTTTCCGATATGCCGTCCTCGACCTTATGATACCGGTTTACCGTCCTGCGCTTTTCCGCCTCAAGACGCTTTTGCTCTCTGTAATCCAGCTGTCTCTCCGACACGCCGCCTTTTACCTGCTTTTCAGCTCTTTTTGCCGCAAAACCGTCATAATCACCCGAATAGCTTATAACGCCGCGCGGAGTAAGGTACAATATTCTGTCGGCGAGTTTATTTATAAAGCGGCGGTCATGCGATACGATAAACATGGCTCCGTCATAATTGCCGAGAGCGTTCTCAAGCGCCTCGCGCGAGTATATATCAAGATGGTTCGTAGGTTCGTCCATGACAAGAAAATTGACGTTTCTAAGCATCAGCTTTACCAGCTCCACCCTCGCGCGCTCTCCGCCCGACAGCCTGTATATCTCCTTGAACACGTCCTCGCCGCGAAAGAGAAACGATGCGAGCGCGTTCCGTATTTCCGTCTGTGTGAGATTTGGGTACTCGTCCCATACCTCGTCTATAACGGTTTTATCCATACTGAGGTTTTCCTGCAGCTGGTCATAATAGCCTATGTCAATATTCGCGCCTATTTTGTACGCGCCCTCCGTCTGCTCATAAACTCCGGTTATAATTTTCAGCAGCGTCGTCTTGCCGCAGCCGTTCGGTCCCAAAAGAAAAATCCTTTCGCCTTTTTTTATAAAGATATCCGCGCCCGAAAACAGAGTATTGCCGTCAAAGGACATGCCAAGTCCCTCGGTTACGAGTACCTCCTGTCCCCCTCCCGGCCGCGCGCGGAATTGAAAATGCATTTCATCGGGCGTGTTCATCGGAGGCGCCAAATCCTTTTCAAGCCTGTCTATAATCTTCTGCTTGCTCTCGGCGGTTTTTATATTCTTTTCTCTGTTCCAGCGGCGCTGCCGCTCTATTACTCCCTCAAGACGCTGTATCTCGCGCATTGTATTCTCATAGCCGCGCCGCTCCGTTTTTCTGTCAATCTCGCGCTGCGCCGCGTACGCGCTGTAATTACCGTTGTACGAGCGAAAACGTCCCCCGGCAAGCTCAAAGGTCTTATTTGTGACCTTGTCAAGAAAGTATCTGTCATGTGAGATTACTATAAACGCGCCCTTGTACCCCTTTAAAAAATCCTCCAGCCATTCCGTCGAGTCTATGTCAAGATGGTTTGTCGGCTCATCCAAAAGCAGCAGATTGGAGTCGGACAGCAGTATTTTCGCGAGCGCGGCGCGCGTTTTCTGCCCTCCCGACAGCTCTTGTACCTTCAAATTAAGCTCGTCCTCGGAAAAGTTCAGACCGGTCAGCGCGGCTTTCGCCCGCGACTTATAGTAAAATCCGTCCCGCTCCGAAAATTTTTCCTGCAGAGCGGTCTGACGCTTTACAAGAGAGTCGACATCTCCGGTACTGTTCTCTATGTCAAAGCGTATATCCTCAAGCTGCGTTTCAATTTCCCTCAGGTCGGAGAAAACCGTAAGCGTTTCATCCCATACGGTTTTGTCGCTGCCGTTTACCGAATACTGGTCGAGATATCCGATTTTCAGCTCCTTGTTTCTGAATATATCTCCCTCGTCACAGTCCTTATCTCCTGTTATAATCTTAAACAGCGTCGTTTTACCCGCGCCGTTTACGCCGACAAAGCCAATTTTATCAGCGCTGTCCACACTAAACGACACTTCCTCAAACAGCGTTTCGTCAAGGAAGGTTTTCTTTATTCCGCTACCGCTCAGTAATATCATAGCTTGCCTTTCTGTAATAATTTATTTTTTAAAGCTCCCGCATACCTCAGAAACCGGACACATGCCGCATTTGGGATTTCTCGCTGTACACACCGCCCTGCCGTGCGCGACAAACTGGTGACACATACGGAGCTGATAATCCGGAGGCACAATCTTTTTTAAATCCTCCTCCACCTTTGTCGGGTCCTCGTTATCCGTAAGACCTATGCGCTTGGCGATACGCTTACAGTGCGTGTCCACAACCACCGCCGGTTTCCCGTATATGTCGCCCAGTACAAGATTGGCGGTTTTTCTGCCCGTACCGGCAAGACTCGTAAGGTCCTCCATTGTGTCCGGCACCTCGCCGCCGTACACGTCAATAAGTCTCTGACAGCACAGAATAATATTTCTCGCCTTATTGCGATAAAAGCCTGCGGATTTTATGTATTCGCAAAGCTCGCCGTAGTCGGCGGCGGCATAATCCTCCACTGTTTTGTAGCGTTTGAACAGTTCCTTTGTCACGATATTCACGCGCGCGTCCGTACACTGCGCCGAAAGCTGTGTCGCAATAAGCATTTCAAGAGGATTTGAATAGTCAAGCGAGCATTTTACATCGGGGTACGCCGCGTCTAAAAGCTCTTTGAGGCGCGCTGCACGTTCCTTTTTAGTCAATTAAATCTCCCCTTTACATCATTCGGAGTCTGTTCACATAAAATATATACGCTTATATGAACAGGCTTTAAGCCCATTATACAAGTTTCAGCATAAAATTGCAATAAAACTCTTGAACTTTTTCTCAATTACCTATATA
>CAZWMB010000034.1:0-15745 GCA_964634635.1 uncultured Lachnospiraceae bacterium | reverse complement strand
ACCACCGGTTTTAATATGGTTCAATTATTTTGGTCATTTCATTTTACAACTTTCCCTTTTTTGCCTATTTTGCCCATATATATTACAATTTTAGCCTCACGTGAGCCGTGTATTACAAGACTTGACAATCCAATAAAATAAGGGTAAAATCATATATGCGGAGATTATTGGAGATTATTATTGAAGAAAAAGGAGAACGTCATGCCGAGAAGTGAAAGGGAAAAAGAGGGACTGTCCCTATTAGGAAATAAAAAAACGGTTTACAAGGACGCCTACGCGCCTGAAGCGCTTGAAACCTTTATAAACAAGCACCCGGACAATGATTATATGGTGACGTTTGATTGCCCTGAATTTACGTCGCTATGCCCTATTACCGGTCAGCCGGATTTTGCGCGTATTAGAATAAATTATATACCGAATGAAAAAATGGTTGAGTCAAAGTCGTTAAAGCTCTATCTTTTCAGCTTTCGCAATCAGGGCGATTTCCACGAGGACTGCGTTAATATTATTATGAAGGACCTCGTAAAGCTTACGGAGCCGAAGTATCTGGAGGTTAAGGGTATATTCACGCCGCGCGGCGGCATCTCAATCTACCCGTTCGCGAATTACGGTGAAAAGGGTACGAAATATGAAAAGATAGCGGAGGAAAGATTATTTTCGTCTTTAAGCTTAAAATGCTATCAGACTTTATGAAAAGTCCGGCTATAAAAAAGTCGGAATTGCAAATTTTAGAAAAGGCTCGTTTTTGCTAATGGAAAAATTACTTTAAGGAGGACGTCAATGAGAAAAGCGATAGTTGTTTTATCGGGCGGACAGGACAGCACGACGTGTCTGTTCTGGGCGATAGACAAATTCGGCAAGGAAAACGTATCGGCGGTAGGGTTCGATTACGGTCAGCGTCACAGGCTCGAGCTGGAGTGCGCGAAGGAAATCTGCGCGGACGCCGGAATAGCGTACGAGGTAATTCCGACGCCGATTATAAACGAGCTTAGCGCCAACTCGCTCACGCGCGAGGATATACCCGTTGAGGAAACAAAGCCCGAGGGCGCGCCGCCGAACACCTTTGTCGAGGGACGAAATTTATTGTTTTTAAGCTACGCCGCGATTTACGCCAAAACGCACGGCGCGACGGAGCTTGTTACGGGAGTATGCGAAACGGACTTTTCGGGCTATCCCGACTGCCGCGATATATTTGTAAAATCACTTAATGTAACGCTTAATCTGGCGATGGACTACAATTTTGTAATTCATACCCCGCTTATGTGGATAAACAAGGCGCAGACATGGAAAATGGCGGACGATTTGGGCGTTCTGGACATTGTGAAAAACAAAACGCTCACCTGCTACAACGGAATTAAGGGCGGCGGCTGCGGTCACTGTCCGGCGTGTACGCTGCGCCGGCGGGGCTACGAGGAATATTTGGAGATGAAGAAATGTACGAGGTAAAAAAAAGACTTGAAATAAGCGCGGCGCATTTTTTGTCGCTCGATTATGAGTCAAAATGCTCAAATCCGCACGGTCATAACTGGATTGTCGACGTGTATCTTAGGAGCGAAACGCTCGATAAAAACGGTATGATTATGGATTTTACGCATATCAAAAATAAAATACTCGACAAATTTGACCACAAGGTTATAAACGAGGTTACAGACTTTAACCCTACGGCGGAAAATCTGGCGAGGTATATATGTGATGAATTACAGCCGTATTGCTACCGTGTCGACGTTCGGGAAAGTCGGGACAATACGGCGAGCTATATTAAAGACGACGCAAAGCCGAGGCTTCTTTAGCCTTGCGTTTTCCACTTAAACAACAGTACCCCGCCAATCATAAGCAGCATACCGAGGTATTTGTTCCAGCCGAACGCGACTTTTTCGCTGTCCATCAGACCGAAGGCGTCGATTACAGCCGCGACAAGCAGCTGTGATATAAGGATGACAGAAATCGCGACTGTGGGGGACAGCTTGCCTATGCCGAGCATAACGGTTATTGTTATGACAAGTCCAAGCGCGCCGCCGAGCCAGTACAGCTTGTTTACCTCGCCTATCGCTTTAAAATTGCCTTTGCCTAAAATCCATACGGCGAGCAGCGACAGCGCGAAGGCGACGCCTTGTACAAACGCGTTGGACTCGTAAAGCCCGATTTTGTCGGACAGCCGCGTGTTCATAACCCCTTGAAAGCTCATTGCCGCGCCGGCTATTATACTGAATATTATTCCCATCATAGCAAAATCCTCCGTTCGGGTTTTATTTTAACCGTAACGGAGGATTTTACTCATTAAGTGACAAAAAGCACATAGGGGAGCGCTTTTTGTACTATGTATAGGATAAAAGGGTAGAATTTAATTTCAATCAGTACGAAACATACTTTTCAAATTTTTCTACTCTCTCATTATAGCACAACATATTGTGGTTTGCAAGTGTTTTTTTCATAAAAGTTCAAATTTTTCTAATACATTTTTTTCCGGAAAATCAATTATTTACCGCAATATATAGGAGAAGCGTGTAAAATATCGCGGTAAACACGCTCTATTTGCCGTATACCTCAACCGTAGCGAGAGTAAGCGCTATGCTTAAATTGCCGTTACGGCAGCGCAGGGCGTCGATAAATTCCTTTTCGCTGACATTTCTGTGCATATTTACGGAGTAAGTCAGCTCGTAAAGCGAGCCCAAATCCACGGTCTTTACCTTTTCAAGCGAATAGCTGTCCGTATACTTTTTCAGCGTCTCGTCAAACACGCCCTCATAATCAAGATTTTCCGGAATGGTTATCCTGAGATGCTTGGCTGTCGTTTTAGGCTTCGCAAAATTGATTTTGGTAATAAGCGCCATAAACAGGCACAGTATTAACACAAACATCGCGCCGTAAGCGTACAGACCGACGCCGCAGGCAAGACCCGCCGCTATGTCAAAGAAGATATAGCCTATGTCCTCCGGATCGCCGGGCGCGGAACGGAAACGTATAATAGACAGCGTTCCCGCGAGCGAGAACGCCCTCGCGACGTTACTTCCCACAAACAGTATGATAACCGTCAGTATTATCGGCAGCATAGTAAGTGTAATCGCAAAGCTCTGCTGATAACGGTTTTTATGCGTAAGTATATAGGTAAGACTTATAATAAGTCCGAGGATGAGCGCCGCGCCCATCGCGCCAAGCGCCATTCCCCATGTCAGGTTTATTCCCGCGTTTTCGGTTGAGAGCGCTGAATTCAAAATTTCTTCCATTATTAAATCCTCCCTTTTATCTTTATTTTTATTGCGGCGTTATACAGCCGCCGCCTCTTTGGCGTCGGCAAGTCCTCTCCGCGACTCCAGCGTTCTTGTAAATTCCGTGCCGTATTTTGAAAAGCTTGTATGGCTTACATTAAGCTCCGACAGCATTTCACACAGCCAGATAGGCTTGGCAAGGCTTGTTTTTACTTCCATCAGCCATATGTCGTCCCGAATAAGTCTCTCGCCGTGGTCGCCCGCCTCCAGGGCTAAGTCATAGCGCCGCGTCCTTATGTTTGTGTCAAAGGAAATACGCAGGTCGTCATTGCCTTTCTCAAAGTACGCAAGACGGTCGTACGCGATATATACCTTCGGTTCAAGGTCGTACAGCTTCAAAAAATATTCAAGCTCGTTTAGAACCTGACCGTTCATGTACTTCTTTAGGTCCGGTTTAACGCCTGTTTCAAGAAAGCCGTACGCCTCCGAAAGACATAGCGTTGTGCGGCGCTTGTTGACCAGACCGTTAAACTTTTTCTTTATTTCAAGAAAAACCCTTGTGTCCATATCGGGTACGCCGTAGGAACGCAGTCTGAGCTTTTCCTTATATCTGGGCTTGGACAGTGAATTGCGTATAAGCGAGTTATCAAAAGTGTCGTAATAGATATTCGCAATGGTATAGAGAGAGCGGCCTTGACAATGCGAATCCGGCTCCATATGCTTATCCATTATTTCAAGCGCCGTTTCAAGCTGCTCCGTTGTCATAGGGTACTTATGCTCAAAACGGTTGAAAATTTCTATAGCCATTTTTTTCAGCTCCTTTGCTTTTTACTGACACCATTGTAACCCATGTTCCTTAAACAAACCTTAAACGGACAAAAAAGTTTTCAAAAAATTTTTTCGGAGCATGGGGCGCGGATTTTTCCTATAAAAATCCTATACCTATAAAAATTAAGAAAAAATTTAAAATTTTAAGACATCTTTAAGAAATATATGATATACTGTATATATAAGCTATGAAAGGGGCTGCTTTACTTATGCGTATACTTGTGGTTGAGGACGAGCGCCACCTCGCGGAGGCGCTGTCGCATATACTGAAAAAAAATAATTATACGGTCGATGTCGCCAACGACGGTGAAACCGGTCTTGACGACGCGCTGAGCGGTATATATGACGTAATAGTACTGGATATAATGCTGCCGAAAATGAACGGTATATCGGTATTGAAGGAGCTGCGCTCCGAGGGAGACGACACGCCCGTGATACTTCTTACCGCGAAGAATGAAATTTCCGACAAGGTGACGGGTCTTGACAGCGGAGCGGACGATTACCTTGCCAAACCCTTCAATACGGACGAGCTGTTGGCGCGTATCCGCGCGCTTGGCAGACGCCGCGGGGAGATTGTCACAAATACCGGTTCTCTGTCCTATGGAGATATCACGCTTAACACCTCTACTCTAAAGCTTACCTGCGGTACGAACGAGATAAATCTAACCTTGAAGGAGAGCGAGATGCTGGAGCATTTTATTCTGCATAAGGATATGGTCTGCCCGAAGGAGCAGATAATAGAGAAGCTGTGGGGCTTTGAGTCGGAGGCGGAGGCAAATCATGTCGAGGTATACGTGTCGTTTCTGCGTAAAAAGCTCGCGTTTGTACATTCGAGGACGTCAATAAACACAGTGCGCGGCGTCGGATATACGCTCGCGCAGAGCTGACGGAGGAAAAACATATGTTTAAAAAATTAAGAAATAAGCTTCTTATCACAAACACATTGATTATAGCGGCGCTGATTATGGGCAGCTTTTCAATTATATATTTTATGACCGCGCAGAACACCAAGCGGGATATAGATCAAAAGCTGGAGCGCGCCATTACCGAACAGATGTCGGGACGCAATATAAAGCGCGGAGCAAAGCAGACACAGAATGAAAGAGAACGTATAGAACCGCCTCAGACGGATAATGACGGTATTCAAAGGGATATGGGTGAAGCTCCGCCGGAGGAACCAAACGGTGAAGCGCCGCCGGAGGAACCAAACGGCGAAGCGCCGCCGGAGGAGGTTAAGGAGCCGGACAACGGAGCTTCGCGGGAAATGTCGGTTGAGAACCTGCCGGACAACGTACTTCCCGAGCCTGTAAGCGACAACGATGAAAAAAAGCCCTTCTCCCTGACCTTTACGGTTATCGCGGACAAGGACGGGACAATTCGGTCGGAGAATATTCCCTTCAGTCTGGACGAGGATTTTTACACCGACAAAATTCCGGAGCTTATAGACAAGCGTGAGGGACATATTAAGTCCGAGAGCGGCAACTGGAAGTTCAGAATAGGACAGACTGACGGCAGCTATATTATAGCCTTCACCGAATGTACGGCGGAGCGCAGCGTTATGCGCAATCTTATACTTATACTGTCGCTTGTCGGACTGATTGCGCTTGCGGCGGTGCTGCTTATCGGATTTATTATTGCGAACAGCTCAATAAAGCCGATTGAGGATTCGTATAACAAGCAAAAGCAATTTGTCGCGGACGCGTCGCACGAGCTGAAAACCCCGCTGACAACGATAAATACAAATGTGGACGTGCTTTTGTCGCACACAGACAATAAGATTGCCGAGGAAAAGAAATGGCTGGATTATATAAAAACCGAAGCGGAACGTATGACAAAGCTCACGAACGACCTTTTGTATCTTGCCGGACTCGACCACGGCGGCGGAAACGTTATTTACAGTCCGGTTTCATTTTCGGAGGCGACGGAAAGCGTTATACTGCTTATGGAGGCGGTTATATTTGAAAAGAATGTAAATATGGATTACAGCATAGAGCCGGATATATCCGTTAAAGCGTCGCCGGAACAGCTCAAGCAGCTTGTGATGATACTGCTTGACAACGCGGTCAAGTACACGCCCGCGTCCGGCAGTATACGAGTCACGCTCGCGCATGAAGGCGCTGATGCGGCGCTCAGGGTAAGGAATACCGGAGAGGGTATTTCCGAGGAGGCGCAAAAGCAAATTTTTGAGCGCTTTTACCGCGAGGATCGGTCGCGGTCGCGGGAGAGCGGCGGCTACGGTCTTGGGCTTGCGATTGCGAAGGCTATTGTAAACGAGTACAAGGGCAGTATTAAGGTATTTTCAAAAAAGAATGAGTTTACGGAGTTTACGGTTAAAATACCCGCCGTGAAATAATATCCGTTGCCAAAAACGCTGTTTTGTGGTATAATGACAAAAAACAGCGAGGTAATACGGTATGAGAATGAGAAAAAAGAAAAATTGCGCCGCGCGTATGGAGCGATGCGCCGATATATGGGTAAAAGAACCGGAAAACTGTAAGGGAAGGTGGTCCGCTATATTCGGAAACGGTAATCCCATACATATTGAAATCGGCTGCGGTAAGGGTAATTTTATCGTCGGCATGGCGGCTCTGTACCCCGATATAAATTACATAGCTATCGAAAAGGCGGAAGACGTGCTTGTAATGGCTATGGAGAAAGCCGTTTCGGCAGGACTTACAAATGTGCTGTTCACCGATACGGACGCCGAAAAGCTCGAGGATATTTTTGAATTCGGTGAAATAAGCCGTATTTATCTCAACTTTTCCGACCCGTGGAAAAAGAAAAAGCAGGCGAAGCGCCGCCTTACTCACAAGCGTTTTCTCGACCGATATAAGGCGGCGCTGCGTCAGGGCGATTATATATGCTTTAAGACCGACAACAGAGATTTGTTTGAGTTTTCGCTTAATTCCTTCGCGGCGGAAAACTTCAAGCTGGAAAATATAAGTCTTGACCTGCATAATTCGGGCTTTGAGGGTAATATTATGACGGAGTATGAACAGAAATTCAGTGAAATGGGAATGCCTATCTTCAGGCTGGAGGCGGTATACCTCGGCTGGGAGGACGGCAGAAAATAAAGGAGCCGCCGGCTCCTTTTTTAGCTTATAGGAAATTGCCCGCCGCGTGAATAATCTTTACCGCCGGCTATTCCGTTTTGAAAAATTTTACAAAAAATTCATAAAAACAGTAGTAATATAACCTCCAATGTGTTATAATATATGATAATAATGTAAAATTTCATATCTATGGAATTTTTTTAAGCTACAATTACATGAAGGAGAAAAACGAATGAGTTTATTTGATAAGGTATTCGGTTCTTACTCGGACAGAGAATTGAAAAAAGTTTATCCGATAGCGGATAAGGTTATGGCGTTGGAGGAGGAAACGGCGTCTTTAACGGACGCGGAGCTGAAAGCTAAGACTCCGGAATTTAAGGAAAGACTGAAAAACGGCGAAACGCTTGACGATTTACTGCCCGAGGCGTTTGCGGTAATGCGCGAGGCAAGCCGGAGAGTACTCGGCATGAAACACTTTTACGTACAGATTGTCGGCGGTATTATTCTGCATCAGGGACGTATCGCGGAGATGAAAACAGGCGAGGGTAAAACTCTTGTTTCCACCTTGCCCGCTTATCTTAACGCTCTTACAGGCAAGGGCGTACATATCGTTACCGTAAACGATTATCTCGCAAAGCGCGACAGTGAGTGGATGGGAAAGGTATACCGCTACTTAGGTATGGAGGTAGGGCTTATAATTCATGACCTTAACAATGACGAAAGGCGTAAGGCGTACGCCGCGGATATAACCTACGGAACAAATAATGAGCTGGGCTTTGATTATCTGCGCGACAACATGGTTGTCCATAAGGAGCAAATGGTTCAGCGGGGTCATAACTACGCTATTGTCGACGAGGTTGACTCAATTCTTATCGACGAGGCGAGAACGCCTCTTATTATCTCAGGTATGGGCGAGGACGCGAACGAGCTGTACCGTGTGGCCGACATGTTTGTTAAGCGTCTTAAAAAGCAGGTTGTCACGGAGCATGACGACAAGCAGCTTGACGAGGATTTGGACGCGGACTATATAGTTGACGAAAAGGCAAGAACCGCCATGCTCACCGAGAGGGGAGTCAAAAAGGCGGAGCAGGGCTTTGGCGTTGAAAATCTTTCCGACCCCGAAAATATGAAGCTCCAGCACCACATAAATCAGGCGCTGCAGGCGAACGGCGTCATGCATCGCGACCAGCAGTACGTTGTACAGGACGGTCAGGTCATGATTGTAGATGAGTTCACAGGACGTATTATGCCCGGCAGACGTTACAGCGACGGTCTACATCAGGCTATTGAGGCCAAGGAGGGAGTTAAGATTGAGAACGAGTCAAAAACGCTCGCCACGATTACATTTCAGAATTTCTTCCGTCTTTACGGAAAGCTGTCCGGTATGACCGGTACGGCGCTTACGGAGGAGGAGGAATTTCAGCACATCTATAAGCTGGACGTTGTCGCGGTCCCGACAAATAAGCCCGTTATCCGCGAGGATATGCACGACGTCGTGTTCAAGACCGAAAAGGGTAAGTACATGGCGGTTATCCGTCAGATACAGGAATGTAACGCGAAGGGTCAGCCGGCGCTTGTAGGTACGGTAAACGTGGATAAATCCGAGGCGCTGTCGGCGCTCTTAAAGCGCGCGGGTATCAAGCATGAGGTGCTGAACGCCAAATACCACGCCAAAGAGGCGGAAATTATAGCTCAGGCAGGTAAAAAGGGCGCCGTAACAATCGCTACCAATATGGCGGGCCGCGGCACGGATATTATGCTTGGAGGCAACGCCGAGTACATGGCAAAGCATGAAATGGCAAAGCGCGGCTTCTCCGACGAGCTTATCGCGGAGGCGACAGGCTTCGGCGACACGGACGACGAGGAGATTATAAACGCCCGCAAGGTGTTTACCGAGCTTAACGACAAGTTTAAGGAACAGATAAAGCCGGAGCAGGAGGAGGTCAAGGAGCTTGGCGGACTGTTCATTATAGGTACGGAGCGTCATGAGTCAAGACGTATTGACAATCAGCTCCGCGGACGTTCCGGCCGTCAGGGCGACCCGGGCTCGTCCAAATTCTTCCTGTCGCTTGACGACGACCTTATGCGTATTTTCGGAAGCGAGCGCGTAAAGAATATGGTTAACGCTCTCGGTCTTGGAGAGGATGAGCCGATTGAGGCGAAAATGCTTACAAACGCGATTGAGAACGCCCAGAAGAGTCTGGAGGGACGTAACTTTGACTCACGTAAACACGTCCTGCAATACGACGAGGTAATGAACGAGCAGCGTAAGATTATATACGCTCAGCGTCAGTCGGTGCTTGACGGAGAGGATATAAGCGGCACTATAAAGAATATGATTGAGTCGTCGATTGACAGCGCGCTTGATGATTATATCGGTATATCCGAAATCCCGGAGGAGTGGAATATACGCGCGATTATCGAGTTCGCCAATCAGAACCTGAAGGCGGACGGCAAATTCTCAATCAAAGATGAGGATATGGACAGAATTACACGCGCGGACGTTAAGGACGCGCTCATGGAAATCGCGATGAACCGTTACGCCGAGCAGGAGGAAATTTTCGGCGAGAATATGCGCGAGCTGGAGAGAGTACTGATGCTCAGGGTTGTTGACACGCTGTGGATGGATCATCTTGATGAAATGGAGCATGTAAAGCGTGAAATCGGACTTCAGGCGTACGGTCAGCACGACCCCGTAGTCGAGTACAGGAATGTCGGCAGCGAGCTGTATGAAAACATGCTCGACGCGATAAAGAAGGATACTGTAAAATATGTTCTGTCAGCTATGCCGAGGATTAAGATAGAGCGCGAACAGGTGGCTAAGCCCATGGATACCGGCGGCGACGGCTCGCTCGCCAACACGCCGAAACGCGCAAAAAAGACGCCGGGCAGAAACGACCCGTGTCCCTGCGGCAGCGGCAAGAAGTATAAGCATTGCTGCGGAAGGAATAAATAAAAGCGATTAAAGCCGCCGCTGCCGGCGATACCGCTCTTATTATCATGATGATACCCGCAGCCGCGGCAACGGCGGCTTTGATTATGTATCGGATATATAGCCACACACAAAAAATAAATTCAGAAGGAAGTGATAAATATGTTGGAGTACGACGAATACAGATTAAGGCTCCAGGGTATGGAGGACAGCATAAATGATTTGAGGGATTCACTTTGACATCGCCGGAGCGCGGAGTGAAATAGAGAAATTAGAGGCGCAAAGCGCCGAGCCGGATTTTTGGGACGATATGGAAACTTCCCAGAAGGTTTTACAGAAAATAAAGCGGCTCAAAGACAAGACCGAGGCGTTTGAAAATCTGAAATCCAAATGGGAGGACACTCTTGTTTTAATCGACCTTGCCAATGAGGAAAACGACGAAAGTCTGCTCCCCGACATAGTACAGGCGGCGGACGGGATTGAGGCGGACATAGAAAAAATGACGCTTGAAACACTGCTTTCCGGGGCGTACGACAGAAACAACGCCATTATAACGCTTCACGCGGGCGCGGGCGGTACGGAGGCGCAGGACTGGTGCGAGATGCTTATAAGGATGTACCAGATGTGGGCGCAGAAAAACGGCTATACTTATACAGTGCTTGACTCGCTGCCGGGCGACGAGGCGGGTATTAAAAGCTGTACGATAGAAATTGACGGGCTTAACGCCTACGGATACTTAAAAGCGGAAAAGGGCGTGCACCGTCTTGTAAGAATATCGCCGTTTAATTCCGCCGGCAAGCGTATGACCTCGTTCGCGTCAATCGAGGTTATGCCGGAACTTGACGACAGCGTGGAAATCGACATTCGTCCGGAGGATATAAAAATGGAGGCGTTCCGAGCGAGCGGCGCGGGCGGCCAGCACATAAACAAAACCAGCTCCGCCGTACGCCTTACGCACATACCCACGGGTATAGTTACGTCATGCCAGACGCAGCGCTCGCAGTTCCAGAACCGCGACTACGCGATGAAAATGCTGAAGGCCAAGCTTGTGGAACTTGCCGAACAGCAGCAGAAGGAAAAAATTTCCGACCTTCAGGGCGTACAGATGGATAACGGCTGGGGAAGTCAAATCCGCTCATATGTGTTTCAGCCGTATACCATGGTAAAGGATTTGCGTACCGGTTTTGAAATGGGTAATATCGGCGCGGTCATGGACGGCGACCTGAACGGGTTTATTAACGCGTATCTGAAAGCGGTCAGTCTCGGTATTCTGAAAAAATGACAATGCCGGTGTTTGACAGCTCATAGCCTTTATGAGTTAACGCGGCTCCTCGGTTATACGGGAGCCGTTTTTTATGTGAACAGGCTTTAGTATAACGGGTCGGTATAATGGGTTAAATTTGTATAAATTTTTTGTTGCGGCGGTTGGGATAATATGGTATAATAACCTCAAGGCGTATACCAAACCAAAGATAAGCGGGTTTTCCGCATATCGCATATAACGAAAGGAGAAGTAGTATGAAATATTCAGCAGAAGTAGAAAAGATGTGTCCCCTCGCCAAGGGTACATATCACGGTCCCGCTCCTATCCCCGAGGAGGGCAAGTGGGTACAGGCAAAGGAAATAAAGGATATTTCCGGTTTGACACACGGCGTCGGCTGGTGCGCGCCGCAGCAGGGAGCCTGTAAGCTGACACTGAACGTGAAGGACGGCGTTATCGAGGAGGCTCTTATTGAAACGGTAGGCTGTTCGGGCATGACGCACAGCGCGGCTATGGCGGCGGAAATACTTATCGGCAAGACAATTCTTGAGGCGCTCAACACCGACCTCGTATGCGACGCTATAAACACCGCGATGAGAGAGCTGTTTTTGCAGATAGTTTACGGACGTACCCAGACGGCGTTCTCCGAGGAAGGTCTTCCGATAGGCGCGGGTCTTGAGGACCTCGGTAAGGGACTTCGCTCCCAGGTGGGTACAACCTACGCTACAAGCAAGAAGGGACCCCGTTATCTGGAGCTTGCCGAGGGCTACATAACAAAGGTTGCCGTTGATGAAAACGACACAATTATCGGTTATAAATTCGTACATCTCGGCAAGATGATGGAAATGATTAAAAAGGGTACGGATGCTAATGAGGCGCTTGAAAAGGCAAGCGGTCAGTACGGTCGTGTTGATGATGCTGTAAGGCTTATCGACCCGAGAGAGGAATAAAAGGGAGGTAAACGGCAATGGCATTATTTGAAAGCTATGAAAGAAGAATTAACCAGATTAACGCCGAGCTTGGCAAGCACGGTATCGCCTCTGTGGACGAGGCAAAGGAAATATGCGACTCGTACGGTGTTGACGCGTACGGCATAACAAAGGGTATTCAGCCGATATGCTTTGAAAACGCCGCGTGGGCGTATGAAATCGGCGCGGCTATCGCTCTGAAGGATAAGGCTTCAAGCGCTGCCGAGGCGGCGGAAAAGATAGGTCTGGGATTACAGTCTTTCTGTATTCCCGGCTCGGTCGCGGACGACAGAAAGGTTGGCTTGGGTCACGGTAATCTTGGCGCTATGCTGCTCCGTGAGGAAACAAAGTGTTTCGCGTTCCTGGCGGGTCATGAGTCCTTCGCTGCCGCAGAAGGCGCTATCGGTCTTGCAAACAGCGCCAACAAGGCGAGAAAGGAGCCGCTGAGAGTTATACTTAACGGTCTTGGTAAGGACGCGGCAAAGATTATTTCAAGAATTAACGGCTTTACATATGTACAGACAAGGTTTGATTACTATACCGGCGAGCTGACCGTAGTAGAGGAAACAGCCTACTCAAAGGGAGAGAGAGCAAAGGTTCGCTGCTACGGAGCCGACGACGTGCGCGAGGGCGTGGCTATTATGCACAAGGAGGGCGTCGACGTATCGATTACGGGCAACTCAACAAACCCGACGCGTTTCCAACACCCTGTTGCGGGTACGTACAAGAAAGAGTGTATCGAGCAGGGCAAGAAATATTTCTCCGTCGCTTCCGGCGGCGGTACGGGACGTACGCTGCATCCCGACAACATGGCGGCGGGTCCGGCGTCGTACGGTATGACCGACACAATGGGACGCATGCACTCGGACGCGCAATTCGCAGGCTCGTCCTCGGTTCCGGCTCACGTTGAGATGATGGGACTTATCGGTATGGGTAACAACCCGATGGTCGGCGCGACTGTCGCTGTGGCTGTGGCGGTTTACGAGGCGCTGAATAAGTAAAAAATCCGCCTCCGCAAGCGGGCGTCATAAGACAATACGCCGCTCAAAAAAGCGAAAAGACGGTGAACGCCTCACATAAAACAGTAAAGTAAATCAAGTTTTAAACAGGGCGCGAAAAAGGGGCTGTCGCAATCGCGGCAGCTCCTCAGACTGCCGACAAATTGGTTAGACCGCGCAAAACTTATTTAAGGTGTGTAGGGGCGACCATTGGCCGCCCGTCTGCAGCAAAGTTAGATTTTTATTAAAAACAGCTTTTCTATGCGCTTTTTGCGAAAATAAACTCTACCGTACCAACGTACGCCGACGAGTTCATTTTCGCAAAATCTAACCTAATTTCTCGAAGTCTGCCAGACTGCCGACAAATTGGTTAGACCGCGCAAAACTTATTTAAGGTGTGTAGGGGCGACCATTGGCCGCCCGTTATTCCGCAAAAGAATACTCGCCCATAAACAGAAGTTCACCGTTCATATTATCGCGGATAACAAATGTAAACGGCTTATTAAACTTAACTGCGGTAGGCTCCGGCGGCAGAGCGCTGCCCGCCATACCGATTCCCGTAACAGCGGCGGCCTCCGTGCCTTCCTCGTCAACGTCTATGTATGTTTTATGTATCGTGTCGGTAATCCACATATTGCCGGAGTCAAACATATCGCTAAAGTCCGCGCTCTCGGTAAAAGCTTTTTCGATACCGATATTTTTGAGCGTATCATTAAGGCTCACGCTGTATTCTATTTTAAATTTCGGCATCGACAGCGCGATGTATTTTGTTGATATTTCGACAGAATTAAGTATTTCATTCGGGTTAAAATCCTCATCCGACATCATAAGATACATGCTTATATCAAGATTAAGATCATTACTGTCGATATACTCGCCGTCATCGGTGAATTTATCCTCGCAGGTTAGGTACGGCAGCTCTGCAATCTGCACTCCGTTCTTTTCCGCGTAGCCTATCCACGAGGTTTTATTCATAAAATCAATATCCGTTTTCTTGCCCGAACGGTCGGTAAAGGTATCCTTTTCGGTAGAGGCTTTATCAAACTCGCTTTGCCACCGTCCTTTAAAATATACGGCGTTTATGAGCATAGCCCCAAAATCAATGTTATCCTCATCTATGACGGTCGGTATTTTTCCGTTTGTTTTATCGTTTACCCAGCCGTTTATCCTTGCCGGAGCGTCGGCTGTTGTCACAATGTCCGCGTCAGCGTCAAAAATATCCTTCGCAAGCGCCTCATATTCCTTTGAAAAGCGCTGATTGGTATTATCGGAATTTATCCATATTGAATTTGATACATTAAGCTTTAACAGCTCCGATGCTGTATATTCCCGCAGCATAAGCTTTATGGCGCCGTTACGGCTTTCAATATCGGCAATACCGCAGGCTCGGAGTATTTCGTCGCGCGTTTGCCCGTCGGCGCCGTTCGCCGCCATAGCAAGCGCCATTTCCACAGACAGGGGCGAAAACAAATAATTTTTATCATTCGGCATTTCATTATTGAGCCTGTCCTCAAAGGATAGAAAATCAGTCCCGTCAGAGCCGCTCACAAGCCTGTAAACGCGCATCAGAGCCGCGACAGACTGTTCGACCGTAAACCGCTCTTTAGGTTCAAAGCCTTTATCCGTACCTTGCATAAGACCGATATAATTTACTTCGTATACCGCCCATTTCGCCCAATCCGATATATCCGAGTCGTCGGAGTAAGCCATATCATTGTGCGCTGTTTCCGCCGCTTCCGTAAAATCAGCAATCCTATACATAATTACCGCCGCTTCTTCGCGCGTCAGTGTGTCGTCCGGGGCGAAAACACCTTCGCTTTTTCCCTCGATTATTTCCAAATCCGATAATATTATTATTTTCTCATTTTCGGTGTCGGTAAACGGCGAAGCTTCTCCAATGTTAATGTCGGAGTCGACTTTTTCGAGGCTGTACAGCGTATTATACGCAAGAGTGCAAAATTGTTCTCTTGTTATAGCCCGCGTCCATCCGACCTTAAAATTGTTGAGAATACCGATTTTGTCCGCCTGTTCGATATCCTCGCTTGCCCAAGCGCTCGGAGCCGCCAAATCCCAATGCGTTTCCTGCGCGTATGTACATGAGCCTGACAGAATAATCGCCGCCAAAACCGACGATACTGTTTTCTTCATTTTTATCATTCCCTTCTGTTGGTATAACTCATATATAAAATTATATCAAATCTTTATCGTACTTTCAACAGCTTTCCTGTTTTTTCGCAAATTTCGCAAATTTTTGAAAAAATGAAAAAATATTGTAAAATTTCTTCCCGCGTGATAGAATATCAGTTGAGGTGCATAACGTGAAAGTTCCTTTCACGTTATGCCTCCGGCAGGATTAAATTCGCGCGTGCGATTTTTTGCTCGCCTGCGGCTCGCAAAACGCACATGCGCAATAATAATCTCTTGTCATTCCTTGCCCCGCGTCAAGAGATTGAATTTAATTCCTATTTGTGCCGACGCAGGGCGGCGGAATGGAGATTA
>CAZWMB010000033.1:0-15775 GCA_964634635.1 uncultured Lachnospiraceae bacterium | reverse complement strand
TACCGTTTTCCTCGTAAGAAATCGCGTCCTTTAAATAAAACTGCGTGTCAATTTCCAGACAGTTTTTTTCCTCAAGCATTTTCTGGGTTTCACGCTCGACAGCCTTTGCGGCAAGCTGTGAAATTTCCTCCTCCGTTAACGCTCTGCCGTACAGTCTGAAATCGTCCATCATACCGCAAAAGCCTTCGCCCGTGCTCCAGTTGCCGTGACCGATCCATGTTGACGCGTCCTCTGTAAACAGGGACTGTATATCAACCTCCGCCGTGTCGGAGGCTTCAAGAGAGCCGTTCACGTATATTTTTGTGCCGTTTTCGGTAAATACCGTCGTTATGTATTGCCAGTCGCCGGAGGCCGCCGCCGTTACTGAGCTTAAACGCGTGCCGCCGTTATTGTAGCGCTCGGCGGTAAAGCCCGACGACGTTGCGAGCATACCGAGATATTGTTCATAAAGGTATTCCTGCTCGCCGCTTACGGGCGTTGTCATAAACGCCCAGCGGCTTGACGGCTTAATCCAGAACGAGAACGTTGCCGCCTCTTTACCGTATAAAAGTCCTGTCGGCAGCTCAAGATAATTGCCTGCCGCTTCGGTTGAAATCTTTAACGCCTTGCTTGACGCGTCGTAGTTGTCGACATACGAAACGCTGCCGTGTTCTTTGACTTCTCCGCCCGCTGTCGCTGTAAACGAGCCTGTACCCGTACCATCCTCGTCAAAGGTGATATTCATAATAAGTCCGTCCTCCGGCAGCGTTTCGTCAGCCAGCGGTACCGTCACACCTATGCTCATCACCGTCGCGGACGCCAAAACCGCCGCGAAAATTCTTTTGAACTGCATAAACTCTCTCTCCTTTGCCTCATTATAATGGCGTATTTATATTTATTATATCAATTTTTTCCGACACTGTAAAGAAGTTTTAAAAATACTTTCAGATAATTATTCATAAAACACTGATTTTTGAATAAGTAATTATCAAGGGGGCGGAGGGTATGAAAATCAGCGGTACTGCGGAGAGAGATAAGAAAAGCGGCGCGCTTTACATAACCGCCGCGCTGCTGCTCGCGGCGGGAATTATCGCCGGCAGCGCGTATCTCGCGTCAAACGGCGCCGACATCAATGATGAAATACAAACGTACCTGTCGGGCTTTTTTTCGTCCGCCGCTGACGGTATTGTAAGCTTTGAGGTTTTCAAAAATTCACTCGCGGCAAGTCTTGCGGGAGCTTTTATTATTTTTGTAATGGGCTTTTTTCGCTTTGGTTTCATAGCGACCGGAGCGGTAATAATACGCAAAGGCTTTATAACCGGCTTTACCGCCGCGTCCTTTATAGAATGTTACGGTATCAAGGGTATGCTGATAATGCTGTCCCTTATGCCGTCCGCCATTATATCCATACCCGTACTTTTAATTTTCGCGGCTGTCAGCGTACGTTTTTCCGTTCACAGGGACAGGAGCGGGAAAACGACCGCGCTGTACGTTCTCGTGCTTATATTAACAGCGGCGGCGCTGTGTATAGCCGCGCTTGCCGAGGGGTATCTCTCTACGGCTCTTATAACATGGTTCTCGCCAAAATTTGTGTAAATAATGCACAAAAAAATCATGAGGTTTATCTTCTGTTTTTTGCGTCAATACTGTATATTGAACCGAACGCTCAAAATTTGGGACGCGCACCACAAAATACCGGTGGCAAAGTAAACAAAAGCGGTATCCGCGCGCATGGAAACACCTCATTGACAAATTGTTAAATTATGATATAATAACCGTATTGAAATGTATTTGTAATATAATTGAAATAAAAGTAATTTTACAGTAAACAGGAGGCATATATCATATGAACGCGTATGTGGAGGAGTACACAAGCTTTATTGCGAACGTACGCCACAAATCCATGAACACCGTAGAGTCGTACAGGCGCGACGTCGCGCAGTACATTACATATCTGGACGGCAAGGGAATAACAGACCTCTCAGGTACGACAAAAACAACGGTACTGACTTATCTGCTGTCCCTGCAGAAAAAGGGAAAAGCAAGCTCCACGGTTTCGCGTACGCTCGCGTCGCTGCGCTCATTTTACCTGTATATGCTGCAAAAGGGCGCGGTTTCGGTAAATCCGACAATGAACCTTGAGGCTCCCCGCGTTGAGAAAAAAACGCCTCAGATACTGTCCGGCAGCGATGTGGAGCTGCTTCTGGAGCAGCCGGAGCCTACGGATAACAAGGGTAAACGCGATAAGGCTATGCTGGAGCTTTTGTACGCGACCGGAATACGCGTGTCGGAGCTTATTAACCTGGATATAAACGACCTGAACCTGCCTATGAGCTTTATACGCTGCCGCGGCGGTAAAAAGGAGCGTATTATACCTATCGGCGGCAAGGCGAAAGCCGCGCTTGTCGACTATGTGGACAACGCGCGTTCGTATATGCTGAAAAAATCCAATGAAACAGCGCTGTTCGTAAACTGCGGCGGAGCGCGTATGTCAAGACAGGGCTTTTGGAAGCTTATCAAGCATTATAAGCAGCTTGCCGGTATCAAATCTGAGATAACGCCTCACACTCTGCGCCACTCATTCGCGGCGCATTTGCTCGAAAACGGCGCCGACCTGCACTCAATTCAGGAAATGATGGGACATGCCGATATTTCCTCCACGCAGATTTACTCGCGTATGATGAACAGCAAAATCAAGGACGTATACTCAAAGACTCATCCGAGAGCCTGAATTAACGCCCCCGTAAAACCTTTAATACGGCAAAAGGACGGATCTGTGAAACCGTCCTAACGCCATTCCTCCCGTTTGTCGCCCTTTACAAGCCACGCCCTTGACGCAATATCGGCAAGCGGCGCGTCCGACAGCGAGTCGGAGTAAAACTCCTCGCATACCGCGTCGGGAAATACCTCATACAGCCGTCTTACCTTCTCCGCGCCATGACAGTTTTCTCCGCTGTAAACGCCGGTGCGCCTGTCCACGCGCGACGCTATGAGATGCCGTATGCCGAGCCGCTCGCATATCGGAGAAAGCAGAAACTCGGGAGACGCTGATATAATTATGTCGTCCGCGCGCCGAGCGTCCCTGTACCACCGCTTTATTTTGTACTCATTTCTGTCCCAGAATATATTCAGCTCGCCGTCAATATCGGGTACGCGCGTCAAAAAACGGTACATTTTTTCCTTAAACTGAGTTTTCGTGCGCGCTCCAAACAGATACAGCAAAAACGCGGCCGCCGTTTTCGGCGCTGTTAAAAGTATCGACGGGTATTTTTTCAGACAATAAAAATAAAAATCCCTTGTGCTGTCTCCGCGGTAAATCGTATCGTCAAAATCGTATATATTCATGCCGCGCCTCCCCCTACCTTAACAGCGCGGCGGCAAAAGCCGATACGCCCTCTCCTCTGCCTTCAAAGCCGAGCTTTTCCGTGGTGGTAGCTTTAACGCTCACCGCGTCAATACCTATATTCAAATCCTCGGCGATATTGGCTCTCATTTGCTCTATATACGGCGACATTTTCGGTTTCTGCGCTATGATTGTCACGTCAACGTTTTCAACTTCGTACCCCTTTTCGGATATTTTTCCGGCAACAACGCGCAGCAGTGCGCGGCTGTCCGCCCCCTTATAGCGTTCGTCGGTATCGGGAAAATGCTTTCCTATATCCCCCAGCGCCGCCGCGCCAAGCAGCGCGTCTGACAGCGCGTGCAGCGCCGCGTCCGCGTCGCTGTGTCCCAAAAGACCCTTTTCATACGGGATTTTTACGCCGCATATTATACAGTCGCGCCCGTCGACAAGCCGGTGTACGTCATAGCCCTGCCCTATTCTCATATCTGTATCCTCGCTTTTTCAGTATTTCAGCTCCGATTATCATATCCTCCGGAGTGGTCAGCTTTATGTTATCATAGCTACCCTCGCTTATTTTTATTCTCACTCCGTAACGCTCGGCTATCATACAGTCATCCGTCGCTTTAAAGCTCTCCGCAGCCGCCTTTCTGTGCATTTCCCTGATTTGATTGAGACAAAACGCCTGCGGGGTCTGTATCATATACACGCTGTCCCTGTCTATTGTACCGTCTATAAATCCGTCGTCCGCGTGTTTCAGAGTATTCTTACATTTTACGCCCGCAGCCGCCGCGCCGTACCTTATGCAATCGTCTACTACGGCGTTTATCTCCTTATCGGTTACAAGCGCGCGTGCGCCGTCGTGTATAAGCACAATATCCCCGTCCGCCTCGGAAAGCCCGTTACTGACCGACTGCTGCCGCTCCTCTCCTCCTTCTATAATGCGCTTTACCTTTTTTAATCCGTACCGTTTTACAACTCGTCCGCACTCCTCGACGTCGTCGGCTCCCGCAACAAGCACTGTCTCCGATACCGACGCGCTGCTGTCGAAAGCTGACAGCGTGTAAAACAGCGCCTCGCGTCCGAGCAGCGGGAGCAATACCTTATTCCTGTCCGCGCCCATGCGCGTACCCTTGCCTCCCGCGACTATAACCGCTGTAATTTTCATATGCCCTCCGTGTACAAAATCAGCACATTCCCAATCTGAAATGTGCTGTCCGATTTACATCAACTTCTCTACCGTATCGTTCATGATACTCTCAATATCGCTTATGTCCGCGACCTCCGACATAACCAGCTCGCTGACTACAATCTGCTTGGCGGAGCAAAGCGTTTTACGCTCGCTTGTCGAAAGTCCCTTCAGCTTTTCCCTGTACATAAGCTCCTTCAGTACGACAAGGACCTGATAAATATCTCCCGAACGTATTTTTAAAAGATTATCCCTCTGGCGTTTGTTCCAGTTTGTGTCGTCTTCAACCTCCGCGTCGCGAAAGCTCTGAAGTACCTTTTTAGCCTCGCTTTTGTCTATCACCGGACGAATACCTATCCGGTCGCTGTTTTCAATGGGAATATTGGTAACCATATTTCCGATAGCAAAGCGGACAACATAATATTCATGCTTTTGTCCGACAAATTCCATTTCCTTGATTTCTTCAATTGTTCCGGCTCCGTGCAGAGGGTGCACAACCTTATTGCCGACACAATACATTTCTGTTACCTGCCTTTCAAAAAATTAGAACTTTCTTTATCGTATATTATATCACAATTTTTTCCAAAAGTCAAATTTTTTGATTGTATCATAATTACCGAAAAATAAAAAATTAAAATATTTTCACGGTATTTTCACTGCTGCGACGTGAACCGCGGGTTGGAGCGCAAAAGCTCGAAGTATTCAATCATTCTGCTCATGCCGAGACTGTTAAGCAGCGAAAAATCCATTTCCCTTACGGGAGGCGTGTAGATTTTATGCCTTTCCTCCGTCCTGCCGAAAAGGTAGTCCGCGGAAACTCCGAACATAACCGACAGCTTTGCTATTATATCCTTCTGCGGCGCCCTCGCTCCGGTTTCCCAGTTGGCGACGCAGGTACGCGTAACGCCCAGCTTGTCGGCAAGCTGCTTCTGCGTCATGTTAGCCTCCTTTCGGAGCTGCTTTTCCCTTGACGCGAATATAAGATTAAACTCCTGTTCACTCATTTGTCTCATCATCCTTTGCGGTATTCTCTCTTGATTTTTGCACATGCTCAAATATTTCCATAAAGGTATCGCCGGTAATCGTTTCCTTGTCAATCAGAAATTCAGCGATTTCATCAAGCGCGTCGCGGTTTTCCTTCAGTATGTTCATAGCCTTGCCGTGACATTCCTTGAGCACGCGTACGATTTCCTTATCTATATCCGTCTTGGTTTCCTCGGAGCAGTTGGACACGCTGCGTCCGTCAAGATACTTATTCTGTATACTTTCCAGCGCCGCCATACCGAATTTTTCCGACATACCGTACTGTGTTATCATGTTTCTCGCCAACTCTGTCGCTCTTTCAATATCGTTTGCCGCGCCCGTGGTCTTGACGCCGAAGACAAGCTCCTCCGCCGCGCGCCCCGCGAGGAATACCGTTATCTGGTCGAGGATTTCCTCCTTGCTCATAAGATACCTTTCCTCCTCCTCAGGCATCTGCATTGTGTAGCCGAGAGAGCCCATTGTCCTCGGAACAATGGTTATTTTGTGTACGGGCCGGGTATTTTTCTGTACTGCCGTCGCGAGCGCGTGACCCACCTCGTGAAAGGAAACAATACGCTTTTCCTTTGGCGACAAAATCCGGTCCTTTTTTTCTTTGCCTGCGATAATTATCTCAACCGCCTCCATGAGGTCGTTTTGCGATACCGTCTTTCTGCCGCGCCGCACCGCCGTCAGAGCCGCCTCGTTAACCATGTTCGCGAGATCCGCGCCCGCCGCGCCGCTCGTAGCCAAAGCCATTTCATGGAGATTTATGTCCGGCTCGGTCTTTACATTTTTAATGTGTACGCGCAAAATATCCTCTCTGCCTTTAAGGTCCGGCTTTTCGACAATGATGCGCCTGTCAAAGCGTCCCGGACGCAGGAGCGCCTTGTCCAGTATTTCCGGGCGGTTTGTAGCCGCCAATATGACGAGTCCCTTTGACGAGTCAAAGCCGTCCATTTCAGACAGCAGCTGATTGAGCGTCTGCTCGCGTTCGTCATTGGAGCTTATCTGATTATCTCTCGACTTTCCTATCGCGTCGATTTCATCTATAAAAATGATACACGGAGCTTTCGCCGACGCTTGCTTGAACAGGTCGCGCACTCTTGACGCGCCCACGCCGACAAACATCTCTACAAATTCCGACCCTGACAGGGAGAAGAACGGCACCTTCGCTTCGCCGGCGACAGCCTTCGCAAGCAGAGTTTTACCGGTACCCGGAGGTCCGACTAAAAGCGCGCCCTTAGGCTGCTTTGCGCCTATTGCGATGTATTTTGAGGGATTATGCAGGAAGTCGACGATTTCATCCAGAGACTCCTTAGCCTCCTCCTGCCCGGCGACGTCGGCAAAGGTAACGCCCGTGGCGTTTTCCACATTGTACATTTTCGCGTTCGACTGACCTATACCCATTATGCCGCCTCCGCCGCCCATACGCTTGGACATAGAGCGCGTCAGTATAAAGAACAGCAGATAAATCACTATAAGAGGCAGTATCCAGGTAAGGAAAAATTCAAGTATGGGATTTTGGTGGCTTATCGGCTTTGAATACGTTACCCCCTTGCTGTCGAGCCGTTCCAAAAGATGCTCGTCATAGATGTAGCCGGTGTAATAAACCCTGCGGCTTTCCTTCTTGGCCTGCTCGATAAGCTCCTCGGAACTTATGCCGAGAATACTCAAAAACGCGTTTGATTTCGGTACTTCTATTGCGATATTTTCATCAAATTTTTCGTATACGGTAAGCTGGTCGGAGCTGAGCACAACCTCGTCCACCTTATCGCCGTCAAGCATGTCAAGAAATTCATTGTAAGAAATTTCCTTGCTTTTGGAGGAGACGAAGGAGGTCATCATGATATTTAAAAGTATAGTCGCCGCTACGGATATAATCAGAAATATTATAAGCGGATTTTTAAGAGGTGAGCCGTTTTTCTTTTTTTTATTCATATATAAAACCCTTTTCTTTCCCAGTTTCTGAAATTATAACCTGATTTTAACACTTTTCCGCGATTTTTTCAATGTAAATCGGAACTTTTTACATTTTTTTATCAATATTAACAATTTAGAAACAGATTATTTGATTGACTTATGTAAAATTAAGTGGTAAAATATTAGTACCACTGTATGTTTTATTATAGGAAAGGGAGATAAGGTATGAAAAAAATAACAGCGATAACGACAACTTTTATTATGCTCCTTTCTCTGCTGTTTCAAACAGCGGCGTTTGCGGCATTTTCAGATGTTGACGATTCAAACAGCTATAAGAAAGCGATTACAACGCTTACGACTCTTGGAGTGATACACGGCAAGGACGAAAACACTTTCGCGCCTAAGGAGGAAATATCGAGAAAGGATTTCACGACTCTGATTGTGTATCTTCTCGGTTATGAGGACCTGAAGTATTCCTCAAGTGATTTCACGGACGTCAGTATAGACGCTTCTGCCGATATTGACCAGGGTAATTATATACAGACGGCGTACAATCTCGGTATTATATCGGGAATGGGTGACGGAACCTTTGCCCCGGACTCTCCCGTTACATACGAGCAGGCGCTGAAAATGATTGTATGTATGTTAGGCTATGAGGACTTCGCGCAGGCTCAGACAGTCGCCGGCACGGGCTGGGCGGAAAAGTACATAAAGCAGGCGAACTCGCTCGGACTTATGAAAAATATTTCAGACGCGGTTTCCTATGAGGGAGCGCCCAGAGAGGTTGTGGCGCAGGCGCTGTACAACGCTCTTGAAGTTGAGATGTACGAGTATAACGGTATTACATGGAATAAAACAGAAAAAACTCTTTTGGGGGATTATCTGAAGATTAAGGAGCTTAAAGGCACGCTTGTGGGCGTTGAGGATTCCGTTACGGAGTACTGTACGGTTTCTTTGCTTGAGGCTCAGATGGACATTAGGACAAGCTCCGGCGAGGAGGTCATTATAAGCTACGCCGACTACACGACAAATAAATCCGACATAACGAAGTATCTCGGCAACACAATTACGGTTTATTACCGTCAGTCTAATGAAAATGAGGAGAAAACGCTCGTTATTATTGACGAGGACACCTCCAAAAATTCACAGCTTGAAATAAATTATGACGATTTAAACAGCCTGTCGGGAACAACTCTGAAGTATTATGACAGCTCCGCGAAATCAAAGACGATAAAGCTTAAGGAAAAGGACTTCACCGTATATTACAACGGACAGCTTATCTCCACCGACGCGACGGTAGAGCTTACAAATCCGTCAACGGGCGAACAGAATTCTTTCACGCGTCAGGAGGCGCTTGAGCGGTGGCTCACCGCCGACACCGATTACACGATTTACGGAAACGTTATTATTACTGACTCCGGCGACGACGGAACCTACGATATGGCGCAGATATATGATTATGACACTATCGTCGCGTATTCGGCGCCCACTACCTCGGATTACCGTATAACGGACAAGCTTGTAACCGGAAATTATCTTATTCTTGACCCGCAGGCGGCGAATTATACATATACGATAACAAAAGATAATTCGGAGATAGCGCTTACGTCAATTGCGGCGAACGATGTTGTTCTTTACGCGAAGAGCCTTGACGAGTCAACTTACTCCTTGCTTGTCAGCAACAAAACGGTAAGCGGAACGGTTTCCTCTATGAACAGTGCGGGAACAGAGCTTACAATCAGCAACACCTCCTATAAAATAGGAGATAAATGCGCCTCATACATAAAGGATAAGAGCGGAAGGGATTTAAAAACAGGCGTTTCCGGCACCTTCTATCTGGATGCGTTGGGTACCGTTGTGTTCGGCGTTCTTAATCAGGAAACAGTTATTCCGTACGGCTATATAGCCAACGCGTATCTGGACTATGACGAGGGGGGAAAGGCGTATATAACCGCGTTCACCTCAAGCAATTCAAGCACGGCGGATTCGTATAAGCTCAAAGACAGGGTAAAGCTGAACGGCTCGTCCGTAAACAGCGAGGCGGTTATTGACAAACTCGCGGAAAGCGCCGCGTATTCAAACGGCGACGCGGATATAGCGGAAAGCATATACGGAGCCGGTAAGACGCCCAATCTTACGGGCTACTCACAGCCGGCGAGAATAACAATAAGCGACAATGTTGTTACGGAAATTGTCACGCTTACGTCCGACGAGGTACAAACTCAGAATGAGGATAACGAGCAGCTTGTTAAATGTAAGGAGCTTGCTCAGTACACATATTCGTCAAGCAGCTTTACGCAGTCGGGCAAATCGGCGTTTTCGGTAAATTCGTCGACAATCGTAATATGCGTGCCGGCAAACCGTAGCGAAAAGAAATCGTATATAAAGAAAATTCCGTCAAGCGCGTTTACATCGGGCGAGTCATATTATGTCGAGGCGTTTGACATCAATTCTTCAAAAATTGCGGGACTTGTCATTCTTTACGGAAATGACAGCGCTCTCACGAAGGTAAAGAAGGACACGGATTTCTCAATCGTAGCCTCCGACTTGGAGCTTATTTACAACGACGATAGGGATGCGAGCGTTTTCAATCTTGAAGTATTCGCGGGTACGTCGAATGTGCTTAAGACATGGAAAACGTATGACGATACGGAATTCGCGGGCGTAAAGGTCGGCGACGTTATTCAGTTCGCGTACGACAGCGATAATTATGCCCAGGGACTTATTACAAATATAGCGTTTGACGATATAGCGGCGGTGCTTGACGGTAAGACAAACAACGGTCAGCTGTATAACTGGGAGGAGGAGCAGGAGCCTTCCGAGGACAATAATTATCAGAGCTATAAGTTTGATTACCGATTTAAATCTTCCGGCTCCGCGGACGAAACCTATTACAGCTCGACGCTCGGCGCCATACCATATTCGAGGGCGTGTATGTACAATGTAAGTCAGGTTCTGCTTGAGGATAAAAAGCTGTACGTTACCAAGGGCGGCTTTTCGGCGTCCGACGGTTCGGACGTCATAGACGACGGCGACTACGAGGAAATTACAATTACATCGTCGACAAAGATTGTCCGTATGGAAAATGACCGCGACGAGATTTCAAGATATGTGGCGGACACAACTACGGATATGAGCATTAACGACCTGCGCGACGCCAAGAACTACGGTAAGGACTGTTCCAAGATACTTGTCTGCTCGTCTAAAGGCTCGGCAAGAATGATTGTTGTATACAATTGAGGAATTATATAATGAATTACACAACGCAAATGGACGCGGCAAAAAAGGGTATTGTAACGCCTGAAATGAAAATCGCCGCGCAAAAGGAAAATATCAACGCTGAAATTCTGAGGGAGCGTATCGCCGCGGGAAGCGTCGCGCTCCCCTGCAACAAAAACCACACCGCTCTCAGTCCCGAAGCGGTCGGAGAGGGTATGAGAACCAAAATCAACGTAAACCTCGGTATTTCAAAGGACTGCATGGATTACGGTATCGAGTGGGAGAAGGTCAGAATGGCGGTGGAGATGAAGGCCGAGGCTATTATGGACCTTAGCTGCTGCGGTAAAACTCATGAATTTCGTCAAAAGCTTATTGACGAGTGTCCCGCGATGATTGGTACGGTACCCATGTACGACGCGGTAGGCTATCATGACAAGGAGCTTGCGGACATCACCGCCGATGAATTTCTCGAGGTGATCGAGGCTCACGCTAAGGAAGGCGTGGACTTTATGACGATACACGCCGGCATTAACCGGCGTACCGCTTCGGTTTTCAAGGAAACCGGCAGACTTACAAATATTGTTTCGCGCGGAGGCTCGCTTATTTACGCGTGGATGGAGATGACGGGCAGGGAAAATCCGTTTTACGAGTACTATGATAAGGCGCTTGACATTTTCGCGAGATACGACGTCACTATAAGCCTCGGCGACGCGTGCCGTCCCGGCTCCACGCATGATTCCACCGACGCGGCTCAGCTCACGGAGCTTATCGAGCTTGGCATACTTACAAAACGCGCGTGGGAGAAAAACGTGCAGGTCATGATTGAGGGACCCGGACACATGTCCATTGATGAAATCGCGGCTAATATGAAAATAGAAAAGCGCCTGTGTCACAACGCGCCCTTCTACGTACTCGGACCGCTTGTCACCGATATCGCTCCGGGCTATGACCATATTACCTCGGCTATCGGCGGAGCCGTCGCGGCGGCGAACGGCGCGGACTTTCTCTGCTACGTCACGCCGGCGGAGCATCTGCGTCTGCCGGACGCGGACGACGTCAGAGAGGGTATAGTGGCGGCGAAAATAGCCGCTCACGCCGGCGACGTCGCGAAGGGTATACCGAAGGCGCGCGAGATTGACGACAAAATGAGCGACGCCCGCAGACGCGTATGCTGGGACGAGATGTTCAGGTACGCCATAGAGCCTGAAAAGCCGCGGCGGTATTATAACGAGCTGCCTCCGGCGGAGAAACACACCTGCTCGATGTGCGGAAAAATGTGCGCGGCGCGTACTATGAACAAGATACTTGCCGGAGAAAAGGTTGACGTAAAATAAAATACAGGCAAAATAAAAACGGGAAATTACCTCTTTCAACGCGGTAATTTCCCGTTTTTGTATACGTGTATACGAACAAATCAAAAAACTCTTTTGCCGTTTATAAAGGTCATAAGACAGTGGGAGTCAAAATCCACAGGCTCGCTCGTGAACACGGCGACGTCCGCGTCCTTGCCGGCGTCCAGACTGCCCACCGCGTCCTGAATACGGCAGTTTTTCGCCGCTGTAATCGTAATTCCCTCAAGAGCCTTTTGTCTGTCCATGCCGTGCTTTACAGCCATTGCCGCGGCAAGGGGCAGGTTTTCGATTGTGATTTCGGGGTGATCGGTTATAATCGCCACGTCCAGACCTCGGTCGGATAAATTCTTATACGTGTCAAACGACAGATTGCTAAGCTCCGGCTTACTCCGGTCCGACAGCGTAGGGCCGAGCATTACGGGTACGCCCGCGCGTACAAGCGCGTCCGCGACGGCGTCGCCGTCCGAGCAATGCTCTATTGTTACGTCGATATCAAACTCCCTGCCGAGCCTTATCGCGCTGCATATGTCGTCAGCGCGGTGCGCGTGAATCTTGACCGGAATTTTACGCTCCAGTACGGGTATCATCGCCTCGAGCTTCATATCGTACTCAGGCCTTGAGGCGTTTTCGCGGTTCGCGAGATATTCCCTTTTATCCTCCGCGTAATTGCGCGCCTTTATAAGCAGCTCGCGTATAAGAGCCATGGTACCCATGCGCGTTACCGGCGCCTCGTCCTTTTCGCTGTACGAGCGCTTGGGGTTCTCGCCGAGCGCCATTTTCATGGCGGCGGGCGCGCGTACTATCATATCGTCGACGCATATACCGTACGTCTTGACCGCCGCGAACTGACCGCCTACGGCGTTCGAGCTGCCCGGCCCCGTAACGACGGTGGTAACGCCCGCTCTTCTCGCGTCCTCAAAGGCGCGGTCAAACGGGTTTATCGCGTCGATCGCCCGCAGCTGCGGCGTTACGGGATCGGTCGCCTCGTTGCCGTCCGCGCCCTCGAAGCCCAGCGAGTCGCCGAACATACCGACGTGACAGTGCGCGTCGATAAGCCCGGGCATAATTACCGCGCCGCGCGCGTCGATAATCTCGTCCGCGTCCAGCTCGCGCGCCGCGCCCGCGTATATAATCTTTTCGTCAAACAGCACGCTCCCGTTTTCGTACACGCCGCCGGACATGGCGAGTACCCTGCCGTTTTTAATCAGTGTTTTCATTACGTTATCCTTTAATTCCCAATTCGTTTACATAATTTATCGCGGATACCGCGGCGACCGCGCCGTCCGCGGCGGCGGTTACAGCCTGACGCAGCGGCGACACGCGTACGTCGCCCGCGGCGAATACGCCTCTCACGCTTGTCGCGAGGTACATATCCGTTTTTATAAATCCGAGCGGACACCGCTCCGCGCCGATACTCTCCGCAAGCTCCGACCGCGGCTCCACGCCTATCGCTATAATCGCTCCGGACGCCTTTATAATATCCGTTTCGCCCGTGCGCGTGTTTTTAACGCTGACGGAGTTCAGCCGCGTTTCTCCGTTAAAGCTTTGCGCGACGGCGTCGGTCAGTATTTTTATTCTGCCGTTTCTTTTTGCCCTGTCGACAAGGGTCGCCCTCGCGCGGAAATTTTTGCTTCGGTTCAGTACATATACCCTTCCGCACAGCCCCGCCAGGTACAGCGCGTCCTCCATGGCGGTGTTGCCGCCGCCTATCACGCATACGTCCCTGTCCTTGAAAAACGCGCCGTCGCAGGTCGCGCAGTAGCTTACGCCCGCGCCGGTAAGACGTTCCTCGCCGTCCGCGTTCAGCTTTTTCGGCGACGCGCCCGTCGCGAGTATTATCGCCTTGGTCACATATTTATTTTTGCGCGTGCGTACGATTTTAATGTCGCCGTCCGCGTTCTCGATTGATTTTACACCGTCGCGGACAAGCTCCGCGCCCGCGTCCGAGGCGTGCCTTTCCATAGCCGAGGACAAATCCTCTCCGGATATCTTGCCGGTAAAGCCGGGATAGTTGTCGATTTCATGAGTTTTCATTACCTGTCCGCCGTAGGCGAGCTTCTCAAGCATAACCGTACGCGCGCCGCCGCGCGCGGCGTAAATCGCCGCCGACATACCCGCCGGACCGCCGCCTATAATTACAATATCATACATATACGGATTACTCCTTCCTTCCTTCTTCTTCCTCTTCTTCGGCGGCGCCGTTTATATACGCCTCTATTATATATCTCGGTCTGCGCTTGACCTCCTTGTACAGCTTGCCGATATACTCGCCGATAAGCCCGACCGACAAAAGCTGCACGCCGCCGATAAACCATATCGACACCATAAGAGACGTCCAGCCCGCGCCGGTATGTCCCGTAAGCTTTTGCGCCAGGGCGTACGCCGCCATGATTACCGCTATAACGCATACCGCCGCGCCGAAGCCGGAAATCATGCGTATGGGGCTTATGCTGAACGAGGTTATTCCGTCCACCGCGAAGGACAGCATCTTTCCGAGCGGGTATTTCGACTCGCCCGCGACGCGCTCGTTTCTGGCGTAGTACACGCTTGTCGAGCGGTAGCCGATAAGCGGCACCATGCCGCGGAGGAAGAGGTTGCGCTCCGGAAACCGGGCAAGCCCCTCGAGCGCGCGCCGGCTCATAAGCCGGTAGTCCGCGTGGTTCGACACGATATTGACGCCCATAAAGCTCATAAGCCTGTAAAACGCGGCGGCGGTCGAACGCTTAAAAAACGTGTCCGTGTCGCGGCTTGACCTCACCCCGTATACCACGTCGTAGCCCTCGTTGTATTTTTTTACCATTTCCGGGATCGCGTTTATATCGTCCTGCAGATCCGCGTCGATCGATATAACGCAGTCGCAGTCGTTTCTGACCGTCATAAGCGCGCCGAACAGCGCGTTTTGGTGTCCCGCGTTTTTCGCGAGCTTTATCCCCGAAACCTCGTTATGCTCCCTCGCGAGCGAGCTTATTATGTCCCAGGTTTTGTCCCGCGAGCCGTCGTCGGTGAATACGATACGGCTCTTGCCGTTTATAAGCCCCTCCCCGCGCATTTTCGAGAACAGCCCCAAAAGCCGCCGCGCCGTTTCGGGCAGAGCCTCCTCCTCGTTATAGCAGGGTACCGCCACATATAAATTAACGCCTTTTTCCATAGTTTTTTCTCCTTACTTAAATATAACCCGCGTATACCTATTATATATCATTTATCGGATATTAACAAGTATATTTTGTCATTTTATTGCCGCGCCGCCGCAAATATTACAATTCTGTTACAATTTCCTTACAAAACCGTCCGGAAAATAAAAAATTAAATAAAAAACCGCGTATGTTCGCGTATATTTTGGTAAAAAATGTTGACAATTCCTTTGGGTGGTAGTATAATATAAACAGCGAATAGTACCAAAAATACCAAGAGAAGCCGGCAATCTTTGTGAAACCCGCCCGAGGACCGAGGGCGGGGGAGCAAGGTTTATTGTGGTTTACAAATAAAAATACGGTATATAAGGTATATAACGATATATAAAAGGTATAAAAAATTTTTTGAAGTAAAGGAGGGTTTGTTATGAAAAAAACTATGTATAGGAGCTTAGAAACGAACGATAACAGACCGGAGGAATATATCGGCGGATATATCGCGGACGAACCCGTCGCCCGAAGCGCGGCGAGAGGGCGGCGGCGCGTAAGACTTATCGGATTTTTTGGCGTAATCCTCGCGGTTATGTCTGTTTTCGCTTTGTTTGCCGTTTCCGCCTCCGCG
>CAZWMB010000032.1:0-16653 GCA_964634635.1 uncultured Lachnospiraceae bacterium | reverse complement strand
GTTATTTCAACATTCTTTTGATCCATAACCTCAATCGTGTACGCCGCGCTTGTTACTTTATCCAATGTATGAGGAGCAGTCATAGCCTTCTGACCGCCAGAAATTGTTACCGTACCCGGAACGGGAGTATATACCTGCTGATTTAATGTAAGATTTTCGGTTTTATCCGTTCCTGCCATAGTAACGCTTGATGTTGCGTTATCTTCCGCCCCCGCCGTAGCCTCGTAGCCCAGCTTTGACGCTTCTATTTCATATGTTCCTGAAGGAACCGATACTGTAACGTTACCGTCGGCATCCGTTGTTTCGCTCGCTCTGCCAATTGTAACAGTTGCGCCTTCAATAGCGGTTTGAGCTGTCGTTGCGACATTAACGGTCAAATCAGCGTATGTGTTCTCCGTTTGTTTTACGACAATATTATCCATATATACTTTAGTCGTAGCGCCGTAAAACGCTATTTTACCAATCGAGTCGCCTACGGCTGTAAATGACTTTGCGCTGACAAGTTTTCCTTCCTCGTCGGTAATTGTAGCGTAACCCTTCTTATCGCTTGCCACATTAACAGATACATGAAGCCATTCGGCTGTGGCAATCTGAGAGTTATTTGCAACGCTCAGATACGGGTCATTGAATACCGCGCCGCCAGTCGATGTTGTACTGTCGGTAACGCCAAATATCTGTATTGTTGACGCCGTATCTGCAAAATACGCATCAAATGATAACTGAAGAACATTTCCGTCAGTTATGTCAGAAAAAGCCGGAACGTTCTTCGTTTCAGGAATTGAAATACTAACACCTCTGCCCGATGTCGCATAGGCTTTTGATTCTACTTCTAAGTATTTTGTTTCATTTGTTTTGAGCGTTGTGCCAAGAATGGAAAGCGCACCGCAAACAGTGCTGTCTCCGCTCCTTTGACCAATAGCGACGTTCAGATTTTCTCCCACAGTACCGCTGACTGAACCGTCACTTCCCGTTGCGGTGGTGAGTGTAGAGGTTTCAAAGTCCTCGGTTACATAAACTGTGTCATCCGCGCTTGCCGGAATTACCAGTCCCGTAAAGGCGGACGCCGTTATTGTCAATGCCGTGAGGATTGACAATAATTTCTTTGTCTTTCTCATGTAATCTCTCCCTCTCTTAAATATTTTTTTGCGGCGCATACGCCGCAGAATATAACATGATAAGAATATTATACAACAGTTACAAAAATATTGCAATATAAAAATCAGAATTTTACAGTCGAATTTTTGAACAAAACTCCTGTCAATATATTTTGCGGCAAAATTAACGAAAAAAGTTTGATTCCGATATTGATTTTACAGCATTTCCGCTATATAATAGTAATATACACATTGGAAAGGATGTAATTTTATGGATTACGACATTGAATATCTTAACCTGCTTTCGCAGCAGTATCCGACAGTCAAGGACGCTTCAAAAGAAATTATCCGTCTGCAATCGCATCAGAAGCTGCCCAAACTGACAGAACATTTCATGAGCGACATTCACGGTGAATACGAATCATTCCTGCATATCCTCAAAAACGCTTCCGGCGTTATCAAGGACAAGATTACCACTATCTACGGACGTACCCTGTCCGAGCGCGACAGGCAAATTCTTGCCACTCTGATATACTATCCGGAGCAGAAGCTTGAAATTATCAAGGAAGAAGTCGAGGACATCAATGACTGGTACAAAATAACCTTATACCGTCTTATTGAAATCTGCCGCGTGGTTTCATCCAAATACACCCGCGCGAAAATCCGTGAATTTCTGCCGGAGGCATTCGGCTCTACCATCGACGAGCTTATACACGCCGACACGGATTACGGCTCCGACAAGTCCGCATATTACAACGAAACTATTTCAACGATAGTGGAGCTTGGTCAGGCGGATGACTTCATTGTGGAAATTTCAACGCTTATACAGACTCTCGCGATAGGCAGACTGCATATCATCGGCGATATTTTCGACCGCGGCCCCAGAGCCGACATCATTCTCGACACGCTGCTTGATTATCACAGTCTTGACATTCAGTGGGGCAATCACGACGTGCTGTGGATGGGCGCGGCGGCGGGTTCGCCGGCGTGTATCGCGAACGTACTCTCGATATCCACAAAATACTCCAATTTTGACTGCCTTGAGGAGGGCTACGGAATAAATATGCGTCCCTTAACGGTTTTCGCTCTCGAAACGTACGCGGACGACCCGTGCGAATGTTTCCGTCCGCGTAATCCCAATCAGGTGCATATATCAGAGCATGACGAAAATTTCTGGGCAAAGATACACAAGGCAATTTCAATTATACAGTTCAAGCTCGAAGGTCAGATTATAAAGCGCCGTCCCGAATTTAAAATGGACAATCATCTTATGCTCGATAAAATCAATTACGCTGACGGTACAATAACACTCGAGGAAAAGATTTACAAATTGAAAGACACAAACTTCCCCACAATCGACCCGGAAAATCCGTTTGAGCTTACAAACGAAGAACGTGAGCTTATGGAGCTTTTACGCACGTCATTTATGAGAAGTGAAAAATTGCAGCGTCACATTCGTTTTATATACGAAAAAGGCAGCATCTATCTTGCGTATAACAATAATCTTCTCTACCACGGCTGTATACCGATGCAAAGCGACGGTACGTTTACCGAGGTTGAGCTTGGCGGAGAAAGGGTAAGCGGAAAATCGCTTATGGATAAAGCGGAAAAACTCGCGCGCGACGGCTTTTTCGCGAAAAAGGGCGGCCGCGCAAAGCTGTACGGAGAGGACTTTCTGTGGTATCTGTGGTGCGGAGGCTGCTCGCCGGTGTACGGTAAAAACAAGATGACAAGCTTTGAAAGATATTTTATCGAGGACGAAAGTACCTGGACGGAAATCAAGGATAACTATTACTCGCTCATTGACAATCCCGATGTGTGCGGAAAAATTCTGAAGGAGTTCGGTATTGACCCCAATGAGTTCTCGCATATAATAAACGGTCACGTTCCGGTTAAAATCAAAAAGGGCGAAAGTCCGATAAAGGCGGGCGGCAAGCTGCTTGTCATAGACGGCGGTCTGTCGCGCGCGTATCAGGGCGTGACAGGTATGGCGGGGTACACGCTGCTGTTTAATTCTCACGGGCTGCTTTTAAGCGCGCACGACGCGTTTGAGTCGGTGGAGAGCGCAATTAAGGAGGAAAAGGACATACATTCCACGCTCGACGTCGTGGAGCTTGCCCCAAACCGTCTGCTTGTCGAGGACACCGACGACGGAAAAGCGCAGTCGAGAAAAATCGAGGACTTAAAGGCGCTTGTAGAAGCGTACCGTAAGGGCAGAATAAAAAATATCGGATAGGGAGTACAAATATGACTTACGAAAAGGAACCTCTTCATATACATACCGACGTACCCAACGGCGCGTACGAGGTCACGCTGTCAATCACGGCGCACGAGGATATTGTGTTTTCAGCGCTGACGCAGTCGCGCCGATTTATGGTGAGGGACGCAAAACTTAGCAAAGGCCGCTCCGAGGACATTGTATTTGACGCGAGCGTGTGCGATTACCGCCGGCGCGAAGGCGGTATTGTGCATGTCGGGCTGGACATATATATACTGTGCGACGGCGACCTTACGGCGGTGTCGGCGGCGTCGCCGGTCAGCATACCCATCATATATATCGCCGGCGACTCAACCGTAACAGACCAGCCGGCGCGGTATCCGTACAAGCCGCGGTCCACCTACTGCGGCTGGGGACAAATGTTTCCGCAGTTGCTAAATACCGGTATTGCCGTTGAAAATCACGCGGAGTCGGGCGCGGCCACGGAGGATTTTAAAAGCATAAATTTTACCGCGTTCAGGGATAAAATTAAGCCCGGCGACTACCTGTTCATTGAGTTCGGTCACAACGACCAGAAAATCGAAAAGCTTGACGCATACGGCGGGTATGCGGAAAATCTGCGGTATTTTGTAAATGCCGCAAGGAGCAAGGGCGCGTCGCCTGTAATCTGCTCGCCGATAAACAGAATTATATTTAAGGAGGACGGCGCTCTTTTAAACCTGCTCGGCGACTACCGCGACGCCGCAAAAGCTGTATGCGGGGAAATGAACGTGCCGTTTATAGACCTGTGGACGCGCACCACGGAGTTCTTCGAGGCGGCGGGCGCCGTCCGCGCGTGGGATTACTTCCGGTGCGACGGCTCCGAACGCGACTACACGCATACCAATGATATAGGCGGCTCGATTATCGCCCGGTTTGCCGCGCAGGAGGCGGTAAAGCTTAATATACCGTTCGCGAAGCTTATAAAACGAGATAAAATCGGTGTGGATATTCCGAAAAAGTCGTACGCCGCCGCCCCTATGAACGAAAAGGAGATGCGTCATATAAGGAGTATAGGTCTTGTCAACGTACCCAAGGCGTCGGAGCTGGCGGATATTGATAAGGATATAACCGATATATAACCTTAATAAAAATAAACAGATGTAAATTTATCTTTATCGGGAGGAATGGATTTTGAAAAAGGGACTAAGTATCACCGCCGCTTTATTACTGACGGCGTCGCTTGCGTCGGGCTGCGCCGGCTTGCTAAAACGCCGGGGAGCGGCTGTTGATGAAGGAACGCAGACCGGTCAGCCGGAAATAAACCTGTCATACATGGGCTATAAGTCGGAAACCCTTAACGTAAAAGCGATTGAAAACGCAATCGAAGGTTTTATGAGCGAGCATCCGGAGTGCAGCGTCAGCTATGAGGGAGTAAAGGGTACTCCGTACTGGGAAACGCTTGAAAAGAAAAATGAGAGCGGTCAACTTGACGATTTATTCATGGTTGACCACGACCGCGTCCTGAAGCTGGAGGAACAGAATAAGCTTGAGAATTTGTCGGATATCGAGTCCGTAAGCAATTACGGCATGTACGCGTCAAGTCAGTTTACCAACAAGGACGGATCGGTTTATTTCCTGCCGACATGTATTATAACCTACGGCTTGTACTGTAACATCGACCTTCTCCGTAAAAACGGCTTTGAGCCGCCGAAGAATTTAAACGAGTTTACTGAAATCTGCGACTATTTCCTGTCAGAGGGCGTCACGCCTATAATTGCCAATAATTACGCGTCAATCAGAACGCTGATTGTCGCTAAGGGTATGTATTCCGTGTATCAGAACGAGAACTACGGGGAGCAGATTGAAAAATTTAATACCGGAGAGGAGGATATTGTAGAGGCGCTTAAGCCCGGGGTAGAGCTTGCCGAAAGCTTTATATCCAAGGGCCGGATAGACGGCGCGGAAACCCTGCGGACAACTCAGACAGACGGCGATCTTGAACTGTTCGCGAAGGGCGACAGACCGTTTATGCTCACCGGTACATGGGCGTCGCCCAGGCTTTCCGGCGAATACGAGCTTGATTTTGAATATGAGATTTATCCGTATCCGGTACTTGATGACGGCAGCGTGCTTGTGATGGATATTGCCACCTGCGTAAGCGTAAACGCCGACGGTGAAAATAAGGACATGGCAAAGGCGTTTGTAGAATATATGACGCGGCCCGATGTAATATGGGATTATTGCGACAGTCAAAGCTCCTTTTCGCCTCTGTCGGGCGACGGCAGACTGCCCTCCGACAAGGCTCTCGCCCCTCAGCTGCCGTATCTGTCCAACGGTCGGAGTGTTATAGGCTCCAACTATAATCTGGAACTGCCGTTAGACGACGCGCTGTATAAGGTCAGTCTGGATATGCTGGGCGGACTGAGCGCTGAAAACGCCGTCCTTAAGCTCAGCGGACTTCTTTAAGTATTCACCGCGGAAGATATTAGCGCCGCGCGCGATTATAGCCGGCAGCTCCGGACATAACCGTTAGTATAATTATCGCGTTCCCCGTGCTTCTCGCCGGGCGTTTTAACGCCGGGCGCTCCGCTCTTTTTCAAGCGCGTTATTTAGCGTCGTACCAGCTGTGCCCGACCTCTATATCCACCTTCAGCGGAACCTTAAGCTTCATAGCGCTCTGCATTTCCTCACTCAGAATAGTCTTGACCTGCTCCACCTCGTCCTCGCTCGCCTCGACTATCAGCTCATCATGTACCTGTAATATAAGACGTGATTTAAGATTTTCGCGTATCATACGCTCGTCCACGCGTACCATGGCGAGCTTTATTATATCCGCCGCCGTACCCTGTATAGGCGTATTGAGCGCGACACGCTCACCGAACTGACGTATGTTAAAATTCGGGGATTTAAGCTCCGGAATATATCGTATGCGGTTCATCATAGTTTTGACGTATCCGTCGCGCTTAGCCCGCGCCTTTATATCCTCCATATACTTTCTCACGCCGTGATATTTTTCAAGATAGGCGTCAATATACGCTTTCGCCTCTTTGACGCCGACATGAATGTCCCGCGAAAGCGAAAATTCGCCTATGCCGTAAACAATACCGAAGTTGACCGCCTTTGCGCTTGAACGCTGCTCCTTTGTGACCTCGTCAAGCGGTATTCCCAAAACCTGCGACGCTGTGACAGCATGGATATCCTCATTATTTTTAAACGCGTTTATCATTGTTTCGTCATTTGCTATGTGAGCGAGTACTCTCAGCTCAATCTGCGAATAATCCGCGTCAACGAGAGTATAGCCCTCTTTCGCGACAAACATCTTTCTTATTTCACGTCCCAGCTCGGTGCGCGTTGGTATATTCTGTAAATTAGGCTCGGTTGACGATAACCTGCCCGTAACCGTAACCGTCTGCGTGAACACCGAGTGTATACGGTGCGTTTCGGGATTTACAACGGCCGCCAGACCGTCGCAGTACGTGCTTTTCAGCTTTGTAAGCTGACGGTATTCCAGAATAAAATTGATTATCGGATGCTTACCGCGAAGCTTTTCCAGTACGTCCGCGTTTGTGGCATAGCCTGTTTTTGTTTTCTTAACGGGCTTTAATTCAAGCTTTTCAAATAATATAACGCCAAGCTGTTTAGGCGAATTGATATTAAACTCCTCGCCCGCAAGGAAGTATATCTCCTTTGTAAGCACGTCAATTTTTTCACCGAGTTTTTCGGAAAATTCCTTAAGCTGTCCGTCGTCCACAAGAAATCCGTTTATTTCCAGATGCGCAAGCACGGTCACAAGCGGCAGCTCAATTTCCCGGTACAGCTTTTCCTGACCGTTTTCTTCTATCTTCTTATTTATACGTTCTCTCAGCGCGCTCAATGCCACGGCGCATTTTGCAAGATACTCGCTTTTGTCGTTTTCGTCATCATCAAACAGCGACATCTGCTTTGCCTCGGGCTTTTCAATCTCAACGCCAAAATACTCCGCCGCGAGATTTTCTATCGTATATGCGCTTTTGGCGGGGTCTACAAGATACGCGGCTATCGCCGTGTCGTCAGTCATATTTTTAATTTGTATTTTGTCGTTAAGCCTGACAAGCGCCTCCTTAGCGTCGAACATGATTTTCGGTATGCTCTCGTCCTCAAGTATCTGCTTTGCGATATTTTCAACGTCATTTCCCGAAAAAACAGCGGCAAATTTATTTTTGTAATCGCCGTAAGCTATGTTTTTTATCTCATCTCCGTCAAAATTAAGCACAACCGCAACCGCTTCACCGTTTGTACGCAATACTCCGAATTCTTCCCAATAATTAAAATTACAGCCCTCGAAAATATCAAGCGTTTCCGTTTTGCCGCCCCCGGAGGACAAATTGAGCTTTTTAATAATGCTGTTAAGCTCTAAACGCTTTAAAATATCATACAGTCCGTTGTCGTTGTTAAAGCCGGAAAACGCGCACGCCTCCGCCGAAAACTCAATCGGCGTATTGCGGTCAATAGTCGCAAGCTCCTTTGACATAAACGCCATATCCCGTCCGTCCTTTAATTTTTGGAGCATCGCGCCCTTTAAGCCTATTTCGTCTATGTGGTCGTAAATATATTCAATGCTGTGGCGCTTCTCGATAAGGCTCATCGCGGTCTTTTCACCTATACCCTTGACGCCGGGAATATTGTCCGACGGGTCGCCCATAAGCGCCTTGACGTCCACAAATTCATCAGGCGTTACATGATAGCGCTCCTTTACCGCCGCGCCGTCGTACACAACCGTTTCGTTATACCCTGATTTTGTCACGGTCAGAATGACCCTCGTTCTATCGCTCGCAAGCTGTAAGTCGTCCTTGTCGCCCGTCGCGATAAAGCAGCTTATTTCCTGCTCGCCGCACAAACGCGCCACTGTGCCTATAATATCGTCCGCCTCATAGCCTTCCTTTTCGAGTATGGTTATTCCCATGGCGCGCAGCACTTCCTTGGCAATCGGCATCTGCGCCGCCAATCCCTCGGGCATTGGTTTGCGCTGCGCCTTGTAGCCCTCGTACCGCTTATGGCGGAAGGTCGGCGCGTGAACGTCAAACGCGGCGCAGAGGTAGTCCGGCTCCTGTTCTTTGATGAGCTTTAAAAGAATATTTAAAAATCCGTATACCGCGTTTGTCGGCGTTCCGTCCTTCGCGCTCAGATACCGAACGCCGTAAAACGCGCGATTTAATATACTGTTGGAGTCAAGAATAAGTAATCTTTTCATATATTATTTCTCCATTTTCCAAAATTGCACACTGTATGGCGCAAGCTCGCTGCCGCCGCCGAAATCATGTATTTTTCCGGAAATCAGGTCAACCGCCGTACCGCAGCCCGCGTCAAAATGTACGGTTACGGGGTTTTCGTCCGCGTTTATCGCCACCATAACGCGTTCGTCCTCAAATCTTCTCTCGAATACGCAGCGCTTGTTTTGCAAAACCACGCTTTTAAAATCCCCGTAGCACAGAGCCTTGCTTTCCTTGTGCGCCTTGGCAAGCTTGGAAATAAATTCTGTCAGCTCGTTTTCCTCCGGCTTTTCAAAGCAAGCGCGGAGCGCGGGGTCGCCCTCGCTTTTATGAGCTTTCGCGCCCCATTCGCTGCCGTAGTACACACAGGGTATTCCGGGCATACCGAAAATCATGCCGTACACGAGAGGCAGATGCTTTTCGTTTGTAAGTATGCTCGCAATTCGTGTAACGTCATGATTATCCGCAAAGCTTAAAAGATGCTTGCCGCGGTACAGCGTCCATTGCTCCGGTCCGAACTGGCGCAGGAGAGAATGTACAATCTCAAACATATTCATACTGTTAAAGCTTGAATACACGCCCTTGTAACATTCATAATTGGTGCAGCTGTGGCACATTTCATCATTAACAAAACGGTTATAATCGCCGTGGAGCAGCTCGCCGCAGAGGAAAAAATCCTCCTTCCGCGAGTCGGTAAAGGCGCGCAGTCTTTTAAGAAAGTCCAAATCAAGACAGTACGCCACGTCAAGCCGCAGACCGTCAATGTCAAATTCGTCAATCCAGTATTTTACCGCGTCCAGAATATGATTTACGACCTCCTCATTTCTTAGGTTCAGCTTTACAAGGTCATAATTGCCCTCCCAGCCTTCGTACCACAGACCGTCGTTATAGCTTGAGTTTCCGCCGAAGTCAATAAAGAACCAGCTGCGGTACGGCGAGCTTTCGCGTTTTTCCAGCACGTCCCGAAACGCCCAAAAACCTCGTCCGACATGATTGAATACACCGTCCAGCACAACCCGTATGCCGTTTTTGTGCAGCTCGGCGCAGAGCCTTTTGAAATCGTCGTTACTGCCAAGACGGCAGTCGATTTTTTTGTAATCGCGCGTGTTGTAGCCGTGCGTGTCAGACTCAAATACGGGCGAAAAATATATCGCGTCCGCGCCCAGCTTTTTAATATGAGGTATCCACTCGCTTATTTTTGTAATTCTGCTTGTAAGCTTACCGTCATTCTCAAACGGCGCGCCGCAGAAACCGAGCGGATATATCTGATAAAATACGCTTTCGTATGCCCACATAATAATATCCTCCAAGTGTAAAATATATTTTTTATACAGCCCCGGCCGTGAAACAGATAAGGCAAAGGAATGAGTCCAGAGTAAACGGCGGACTCATTCAAAAACAAGCCAATATTAAATTTTTGCCCGAACAGTCCGTTTTTATTTCAAATTTCAAAGCAAAAAAATTTTATAACGCTTACAGCATAGAAAAGGCGAAAATCACCGAAAGCAGAATAAGCGCCGCGTGCATAAAAAACAGTACGCATACGGAGCCGTCGCGTCCGCCCTCGAAGCGCTGTTTAATAACCTTTATAAGCACGAGAGCCGCGCCGCATATTATAGCGGGCAGAAAGAAAAATCCGAGCAGAGAACCGCCTGACTGCGTGTGCGACAGTATGAATTTCAACACAATTACATAATACGCGGCGCCGGAAAGCAGCGCGAATACAAGCAGTCCCCATGTATTCTTCAACAGCCCTATAATACTCTTTTTCATAAATCAATCCTCATCAGGCATATCCCAGTTATGATATACGTTCTGTACGTCGTCGTTATCCTCAAGCATATCCAGCAGTCTGGTCATCAACGCTATTTGCGCCTCGTCAGTCAGTTCCGTCATATTCTGCGGTACCATGCTGACCTCGGCAGAGGAGATTTCATACTTTTCGGAGAGAGCGTCGCGAACCGCGCTCATAGCCGACGGCTCCGTTATTATTTCAGCAATACCGCCGTCCGCTTCAATATCGTCGGCTCCCGCCTCAAGCGCGTCCATTGTAATTTCATCCTCGTCCAGGTTCTCTTTTTCTATTATGATGACGCCCTTTTGGTCAAACATAAAGCTTACGCAACCGGTCTGTCCCATATTTCCGCCGTTTTTATCAAACGCGTGACGCACGTCAGCCGCCGTACGGTTTCTGTTGTCGGTAAGCGCGTTCACGATTACCGCGACTCCCGACGGACCGTAGCCCTCGTAGGTGACAGGCTCGTAACTGTCGCCGTCGTTATCTCCCGCCGCTTTCTTGATTGTTCTGTTTATGTTGTCGTTGGGCATATTGTTAGAGCGCGCCTTATTGATAGCGTCCTTCAGACCCGAGTTGTTGTCCGGGTCGGGACCTCCGGCCTTTACCGCAACTATAATCTCACGGGCGATTTTTGTAAATATTTTTGCTCTCTGGGCGTCGTTCGCGCCCTTTTTACGCTTTATTGTACTCCATTTTGAATGTCCTGACATAATAAAAACTCCTTTTAATTTGTTCATACCGATATATTTTACCATATTTTATATTCCTTTTCAAGACCTTTCCGCAATTCTTTTACAATTGCCCGTATTTCACAAATACGGTGATAACGGCATATAATACAGCAAAAATATATTTATGGAGGTCTGGAAAATGTGCGGAATATGCGGATTTATAAATTTTAAGACAAACCTCATAAGAAACGAAACGGAAAACAGGGAAACCGCGCGGCGTATGGCGGAAAAAATACGGCATCGCGGACCTGACTCATGGGGCGAATGGGTAGGCGAGCACGCGGCTTTTTCACACAGCCGTCTGGCGGTAATTGACGTTGAAAGAGGTCAGCAGCCGATGAAACGTACCGTTGAGGGACACGAGTTTGTCATAACCTACAACGGAGAGCTGTACAATACCGATGAGCTGCGTTCCGACCTGCGTTCCTACGGCTATAATTTTACTACCGATTCGGACACCGAGGCGCTTTTATATATGTACATACATTACGGTGAAAAGTGCGCGGAGCGCCTTAACGGCATATATGCGTTCGCTATATGGGATTCCATGCGCCAGCGTGTTTACGCGTGTCGCGACCGCTTTGGGGTAAAACCGTTTTTTTACACAGAAGGAAAGGATATAACTGTATTCGCGTCGGAAATAAAGTCGCTGTTTGAGTATCCGGGAATAACTCCCGCTCTCGACAAAACGGGACTGTGCGAGCTGTTTGCGCTGAGTCCCGCGCGTACGCAGGGCGTCGGGGTATTCAGGGACATAAAGGAGCTGCGTCCGGCGAGGTATATGGTAATAGACCGCCGCGGCGTGCGCGTACAAAAGTACTGGTCGCTGCAAAGTCATGAGCATACCGACAGCTATGAGGACACAATATCCCGAGTGCGCTCTCTTGTGTACGATACGGTAAAGCGTCAGCTTGTATCGGACGTACCCGTAGCGACCTTTTTATCGGGAGGTCTTGACTCCAGCGTCATCACCGCGATAGGCGCGGCGGAGTTTAAGCGGCGGGGGAAACAGCTTTCCACGTATTCCTTTGACTATGAGGATAACAGCAAATATTTCAAGGCGTCGCGTTTTCAGCCGGACAGCGATACGAAGTGGGTTCCGCGTATGGTTGAGGAGTTCAATACAAATCATACATATCTTTCATGTCCCAACAGCGCGCTTACCGACCTTTTATATGAGGCGATGACGGCAAAGGATCTGCCGGGCATGGCGGACGTGGACGCGTCGCTTTTGTATTTCTGCCGCGAGGTTAAAAAGGAGCATACAGTAGCGCTTTCAGGCGAATGTTCGGATGAAATTTTCGGCGGCTATCCGTGGTTCAGGGAGAAAAAAGCGTTTGAAACACCGGCGTTTCCATGGTGCTACGACCTGTCTCTCCGTGAAAACATATTGCAGGACAGTGTGCGTGAAACTCTGAATTTACCGGAATATTCGCGTATGCGCTATGAAGAAAGCATAGCGGAAACGCCGGTCTTTGACGGCGACGACGCGGAGGAAAAGCGCCGCCGCGAGATTTCTTATCTGAATATAAACTGGTTCATGACCAACCTGCTCGACCGTAAGGACAGAATGAGTATGGCGTCGGGACTGGAGGTGCGCGTACCGTTCTGCGACCATAGACTTGTTGATTATGTGTGGAATATCCCGTGGGAAATGAAAAATAGGGATAACGTGTCCAAGAATGTGCTTCGCGAGGCGGCGAAGGGAATACTGCCGGAGGATGTAAGACTGAGGCGTAAAAGTCCGTATCCCAAAACGCATAATCCGCGTTATGAGGAGGCGGCAAAGACGCTGCTCGACGGTATAATTTCAGACCCGAACGCACCCATACTGGCGTTGTGCGACAGGGGAAAGCTCAAGGCGCTTTTAGAAGGCTCCTCCGATTACGGCAAGCCGTTTTTCGGTCAGCTTATGGCGGGACCTCAGTTTATAGGATACATTTTGCAGCTGAATTATCTGCTTGAGCGTTACAGGGTTAAAATTATGTGATTTTTTTCTTTCTTTAAGGTTCGTTTAAGAAAACGGCTGTATAATGTAGTCAGATTAAAGGAAAGGCGGATTATGGTTATGAAAAGAAAAATCATTGGCGCGGTCACGCTTATCGCTGTAACGGCAACGATTTCAAGCGGCTGTGTAACAGCTCAGAACGACAATATAAAGGTTAATTATGACAGTCAGACGGTTGATTTTGACGTTCAGCCGGAAATAATTGACGACAGAGTAATGGTACCGATGCGTACAATATTTGAAACTTTCGGCGCGAAGGTCAAGTGGGATGCCGACACACAGACAATCACCGCCAAAAGAAAATCAAAGACGATTGAAATGACAATCGGCAGCACGGACATGACAAAGAACGATGAAACATATAGCTTTGACGCCGCTCCGGTTATTATCGACGGCAGAACGCTTGTTCCGATACGCGCGATAGGCGACATGCTCGGTCTTGACGTTGAATGGGACGCATCCTCCAAAACGGTGACGATAACCACGCCTGCGGACGACGAGGATGACGCGTGGAAATCAAACACGGGTACAATTGATTTGAGCGGCTTGGAGGTTACGGGCGATGGCGTAAGCGTCAGCGGAAATGTGATAACAGTCAGCGAGGGCGGCGACTTTGAGGTTACGGGTACGCTTGAGGACGGTCAGATTGTGGTTGACGCCGAGGATAAAGTTAAGCTGCGCCTGTCAGGCATGAGTCTTATAAATACATCCGGTTCGGCAATCTATATAAAGAACGCGGATAAAGCGTATATAACGCTCACAGAGGGTACCGATAACTATCTTGCCGACGGCGAGAGCTATACAAGCGGAGACGATAAGGAAAAGGGATGTATCTCAGCGTGCGACAATCTTGAAATTAAGGGCAATGGTTTCATGACGGTTGAGGGTAACTGTAATTACGGTATTTACGGAGGCGACAGCGTTGATATAAATAACGGCAATATTACAATAACCGCTGTAAACGACGGTATTCACGTTAATGAAACGCTTGAAATAAACGGCGGTACGCTAAATGTTACCGCTGAGGGCGACGGTATTCAGGCGGAGGAAATCGTATCGATAACAGAAGGTACGGTTAATGTAACAACTACCGGAGAGGTGGCCGCCGACACAAACGCGGATTTGGGCGTCGGTATGGGCGGAGGCAAAGATTTTCCGAATGACGGCTCCGATACCGGCTTGGATAAAAGCGAAAACAGAGACAGGTCGCTTGACGCCGCGCAGAGCGCCGGCAGCGAGGATGACAGCGGCGAGGACGTGACAAGCAAGGGTATAAAAGCGGACTGGATGCTTGATATATCCGGCGGCGACGTTACGGTAAAATCCACAGACCACGCAATTCACTGCGCGTCCGATATAAATATAGACGGTGGTGTAATAACGCTTTCATCGGAAAGCAAGAAGGGTATATCCGGTCACGGCAATATAACCATAAACGACGGTGAAATAAACATTCTCAAATCGACAGAAGGGATAGAGAGTAAACAAATACTGACCGTAAACGGCGGCGACATAGATATAATCGCCGATGACGACGGACTTAACTCCGGCGGAGGCAGTACAGACAATATGATTGGCGGTAACGGCGCGGACCGCGGCGGTATGAATGTCGGCGCGCCGGAAAATACGGAGTTCGCAGGTATGGAGAACAACGGTAAAATGGGCGGCGGACGCGGCAATATGGATGCCGGCGCGCCGGAAAATACGGAGTTCGCAGGCATGGGAAATAACGGTAAAATGGGCGGCGGTATGCCGTCAGACGCTCAGACGGCTGCGCCCGGCGGACAGGGCGGGGGAGATATGACGCCCCCCGAGGCGCCCGGCGGACAGGGCGGGGGAGATATGACGCCCCCCGAGACGCTTGAGGACGGTATGGGCAGACAGGAAGGTATGAACGGCGGTATGGGCGGCGGACAGCGTGAAACGGACGAGCGGGACAGCGAACACCATATTCAGATAAACGGCGGCAATATCACAATTACAGCCGGCGCGGACGGTATTGACTCGAACGGCTCGCTGTTCATCAGCGGCGGTACAGTTAAGGTAAGCGCACAGGCGTCCGGCGCGGAAAGCGCGTTCGACGCGGTCGGAGCTATACTCATAAACGGCGGTACGGTAATATGCGTGAGCGGATCCGGATTGGGCGAGGCGCCGAACAGCTATTCTCAGCAGAATGTAATTATTGCTTACACTACCGGAAATCTTTCCGCGGGAGATACGGTAAAGGTAACAAACTCTTCCGGAAAGACGCTTATTGAGTACACGGTTCAGACAGGCGGAAATAAAATTGTGTTCTCCTCGGCCGATATCAAGACCGGCGAAACCTACACTGTAACCGCGGGAGACGAGGAGCTTACCGGTACTGTTGAGAGCGTTATAACAAGTATAGGAACCGCCTCCGGCGGAAACATGAACGGCGGTATGAGGGGAAACCGCCGGCAGGAGGATAATAACGCGCTGGATAGGAACGGAATAAATGCGGAGTCGGCATCGGAATAGGCCGCTTAAATATTCGGAAAAAGATTTAAAGGTGTTTTGCCTTTAAATCTTTTTTTGACTTTAGACAAGCGGTATATCGGCGGACAATGAAGCGAGCGGATGCCGTAATTAAACTGTCATATTTTCGAATAAGGCGTAACGCAAATACCGTGAGCCTCGTTTTTTCATATGAAAAGATGAAAAAACCTTGAATATATTTATAACTAAAAATTTACATACAATTTACGCATTTGAGGTATCAGAATTTACATTGAAGGAGTTATACTTGTATTGTGCGAAAGCGCAATACAAGTTTTTAGGAGGAAAATTAAAATGAAGAAAATCATAGGAGTATTTACGGCGGCGATTTTAGCCGCGGCGGTTATGACGGGCTGCGGAAGCGGCGCGTCAAACACAGCGCCGCAGGACGCAGCATCAAACGTCAATGCCGTGTCAGCGCAGACGGTTTCAACGGACGGCTCAACGTCGATGGAAAAAGTTATAGGCTATCTTAGCGAAGCGTATATGGCGGAGAACGCGAACGTAAAGAGCGAGAAACGAGCAGATGCGCCGCGAGTTCACGTCAAACGTCTCGCACGAGCTTAAAACGCCGCTGACCTCCATTTCCGGATTCGCGGAGCTTATGAAGAGCGGAGGCGTACCGCCGGACACGGCGGCGGACTTTTCAAGTTCCATTTATTTTGAGGCGCAGAGGCTTATCACGCTTGTGAACGATATTATAAAAATATCGGAGCTTGACGAGAAAAGCGTAACGCTGAGCTTAATCGGCGATAAAACCGAAATTATAGGAGTGCGTAAAATACTTGAAGAAATCATATACAATCTTTGCGATAACGCCATAAAGTACAACAAGGACGGCGGCGCGGCGTATCATAACGCCGAGATAAGCCTTGACAGCGCGGAAGGGAGAGGAACAAGCGTTACCGTGAGCTTCGAGAAAGAATAAATTACGATTACGAGCTTTCGATTTTTCGGAGGCTTTTTTGCGCCGGAATATTAAAGCCGAAGCATCGCTTAAATAAATAAGGAAAATACTGAAATTTTTACTTAACAAACAACATATTTCTCATTGGA
>CAZWMB010000031.1:0-16673 GCA_964634635.1 uncultured Lachnospiraceae bacterium | reverse complement strand
TTGCTGAAATAAAATATAGGAGACAGGATAAATGGATTTAAAAAAAATAACGGCGGCGGTTATAGCCGCCGCTGTGACGGCATCGGCCGCGTACGCGGCGGATTTCACCGACACGCGCGGACACTGGGCGGAGGATATAATAAACAGCCTTACCGACAAGGGCATACTGCACGGCGTTTCCGACACGGAATTTAATCCCGACGGTACTGTAACGCGCGCGGAATTTTTTAAGATGGCGCTTGGCGCGGCGGGGATTGAGGACGTACCCTACCGCAGCGGCGAGTGTCTTGACGTGACCGCCTCCGACTGGTTTGGCGGCTGTATTCAGAGCGCGCTCGACAAGGGGCTTATACCGGAGGAAATGATAGGCGAATTTGCCGCGTCCGTTGTGGAGGACAGCGGCGGCACGCGCGCGCATTACAGCGGATATTTTGCGGGCAATAAGCCGATTGTCCGTGAGGAAATGGCTTATATTTCACAGTCGGTTTATCAGTACTGGCTTGACTCGGACACTCTTGACACAATGAACGGTATAACCGATTTGCCCTTCTCGGATTTGAACAGTATATCAAGGTGGGCGTTCAAGGGCGTTCAGTACGCGTACTCGCAGGATTTTGTGTCCGGCATGGGCGACGGAACCTTCTGTCCGCAGCAAACTGCGACGCGCGCGCAGGCGGCGACAATAATAATGAAAATGCTTGACAAGATAGAACAGAAAGAGGTGTGAAAATGTTTAAAAAGAAGACTATGAGAATTATATGTATCGTAATCGCGGTGGCAATGCTCATACCGCTTTGTATAAGCGTTGTGTTAATGCTTATGGGCGTCAATTAAGACTCGTGGATGAAAGGTATTCATTATTATGAAAAAGGTTATTGTAATAGGCGCCGGACCGGCGGGACTGACAGCCGCGCACGAGCTTTTGGCGAGGTCGAAAGATTACAGCGTTACATTGCTTGAGGCAAGCGACAGAATAGGGGGTCTTTCACAGACCGTAAAACACAACGGCAACAGAATTGACATAGGCGGTCACCGTTTCTTCTCGAAGGATGAACGCGTTGTGGACTGGTGGTACGGTATTCTGCCTCCGCAGGGCGCGCCGGCCAAGGATGACAAGCTTTTAAACTCCGATAAAAAGTATGCGGAGAATGGCGCCGACCCCGAACAGACGGACTATGTAATGCTGAAACGCAACAGGATTTCCAGGATTTATTATAACGGAAAATTTTTCGATTATCCCGTAACAATGAAATGGGATACAATAAAAAACATGGGTTTTTTCACAACCGTGAAAGCGGGATTTTCGTATTTCGGCTCGATAATTCATAAGCGTCCGGAAAGCTCGCTTGAGAACTTTTATATAAACCGTTTCGGAAAGATTTTATACTCAATGTTTTTTGAGGGGTATACCGAAAAGCTGTGGGGCAGACATCCAAAGTACATATCAGCCGACTGGGGCTCTCAGAGAGTAAAAGGACTTTCAATAAAATCCGTTATATACAATATGCTCGGTAAAATTGTCGAGAGCGAACGTAAGGTTGAGACCTCGCTTATAGAGGAGTACATATATCCTAAGCTCGGACCGGGTCAGCTGTACGAAAGAGTCCGAGACAGGATAACAGAAATGGGCGGAGAAGTTAAAATGAACTGTTCCGTCGTACAAATAAACGAGGGCGGCGGAGCGATTAAAAGCGTCGGGTATATGGAAAACGGCGAGTTAAAAACACTCGAAGGCGATATTATAATATCTTCAATGCCGATTAGGAATTTGATTAACGCGTTTCGCGCTCCGGATGCGAGAATAAAAAAAATCGCGGACAGACTGCCGTACAGGGATTATATAATTGTCGGTCTGCTTGCGGATAAGCTGAAAATTAAAAATCTCACAAAAATAAAAACGGTAAACAATATCGTACCCGATTGCTGGATTTATGTTCAGGACAGTTCGGTAAAGCTCGGCAGAATACAAATTTTTAATAACTGGTCGCCGTATATGGTGGATGATTTCACAAAGCATGTGTGGATTGGCTTAGAGTATTTCTGTAATGAGGGCGATGAATACTGGAACATGAGTGATGATGATTTTATTGAGTTCGCTGAAAATGAGCTTGAAAAAATCAATGTCATAGATAAGGCGGATATTATCGATACGCACAGGGAACGGGTAAAAAAAGCGTATCCCGCGTATTTTGACGCCTACAGTCACATGAACGAGCTGATTGAATATCTGAACGGCTTTGAAAATTTGTACTGCGTGGGAAGAAACGGTCAGCATCGTTATAATAATATGGATCATTCCATAGTTACCTCGTTTGAGGCGGTTGACGCTATTCTGAACAACAAAAAAGATAAATCGGCCGTATGGAAAGTAAACACTGAGGGGGAATATCATGAGGACAATCAGAAAAATAACCGGAGTTGAGAGTATGATACTTGGTATCAACAGCTCAGATAAAAAAAGATATACACCGCCGGATTACATTATCGTATTCCTGTGTGTGTTCGCGCTGTTCGCTGTCAGCATCGCGACCGGAATTAAGGATAACGAAACACTGATAAAGCTGTTTATGACCGCGGCGCTGCTCGGTGTGGGAGTATACGCGTTCAGGAGGTATTCCAAAAATAAACTCACCGTTTCCGATATAATAGGGATTATTGTCGCGGCGGGAAGTATTATGCGTATAGGCTATTGTTTATATACAAATTTTTATATCCGCAATCATGATTTCGGTATGTTAGACGCTAATGATGCCGGTCATGGAATGTATATATTAAAGCTTGCCGAGGGGCATTTGTCGACGGCTAATGACGGTCAGGATTATCACCCTCCGTTTTTTCATATGATTGCGGCTGTTTTTTACAACATAGGCGAATTATTTTACGGAGATATAGAAAAAGCTTTTTCTCTTGCGCAGTCTGTGAACTGTACAGCGTCATGCTATATGCTGATGGTATTTAGGGGCTTTCTGAATGAAATATCTCTTAAAGACAGATATAAAATTCTCGCGGCGGCGATTGTCGCGGTTTTTCCGCAGTTCATGCTTATGGCGGGCGGAATGAATAACGATATGATTGTAACGTTATGTATGCTGCTGTGTATTATAAATACATACAGGTGGTATAAAAACCGCGATATGAAAACAATTATATTGCTTGCTCTGTCCTTCGGAATAGGAATGATGACCAAAACCTCCTGCGCCGCTATGGCGATTGTAACGGGTCCTGTTATGATATATTGCCTTGTAAAGGATTTTAAGAAGAGGGAATTTAAGGCAATAATAAAGCAGCTGGCGGTGTTTGCGGTAATAAGTATTCCTTTGGGTATGTGGTATCCGATAAGAAACTATATTCTGTTTGACCAGCCATTAGCTTCTATATCGCCGGCTATCGGCGAGCTGTATAGAGGAAATGTGCCTTGGTATGAACGCTTTTTTGATATTTCACTTGTATCGCTTTTTAAACAGCCGTTCGCAAACGCATTTACTGATACGAGCATACTGATGTATATCATAAGAAGCTCTTTATTTGACGAATATACGTTCCCGGGTATGGAGGCTGCCGCGGGTATGCTTAATATAATAAATCTCTGTATGATTATTATTTCTCTTGCGGCTATGATTTATGTACTTATAAAATATAAGGAGCTTGATAAAAAATTCAGATACGGTTTTTTTATGATATGGATAGCGCTTTTTGGGTCGTATGTGTATTTAAATATTGCTTCTCCGTTCATGTGCTCGGCGGATTTCCGATACATTCCGCTTACAACCGTAATGGGAACGGTTTATATCGCGTATGCGATGCAGCTTGCCGACGCCGGTGAAAATAAAGCTTTAATCTATCTAAGCAAATTTGCGGAATTGGTGAGCATAATATGGTGCGTAATGTGTGTTGCGGCATACATATAAAAAATATCATATCCGAATATTGACAAATGTCGCCATTTATGATAATCTTGTTGTGAATTGTAACAGGAGAAGAAACACCATGAAAAAATTTATAGCGGCTATAATCGCAATGCTTCTATTGTCAGCCTCTGTAAGCGCCGAAACTGTTTCCGACAGCGCGGTATTGGGTCGGCAAATCGGCGGCTTGTACGCCGCGACAATGCCGGACGGAGAAATGTACGTTGTAAACGGTGAAAAGGAGATTATGGGAGGTCCGTTTACGCTGATAATGGACGACAGCGGCTATGCCTACGCGGAAAAGGCGGACGGCTCCCGTACAATGTTCGACCTTGACGGAAGCGTTTTAGCTGAGGTTCCGGCCTCGGACAGCTTATTTTCTCCTGAAAACGGTATTTACGCAATAGCGCGCGGTCTGCCCTATGGCGAGAGCTATTATACCTGTCACGAATTTGAGTTGTACGATTATGAAACGCGTGAAAAGCTCTGCACGCTTGACCGCGTAATTCTCTTTTATCTTGAGCAGCAGACGGATAAAATGGTAATCGAGGGCGACGACGGCAAATACGCGTTTATTAACAAATACGGCGAGCTTCAGTCGGATTATGTATATGATGAGATAAAAAACGCTTTAACCCGGATTATGTCCCGTTTCCCCGCTCGTACGCGATAGTCGTTAAGGACGGCGAGGAAAAATATATTGATTGGGATTTAAACGAGATTGACCTCGATAATTACAACGGCGAGCCGTTTGTAACAAACTGCCGCAGAATAGATATTAACGACGACAATTCAAACTATCTCGTTCTTGAAAGCGGAAATAAAAGCGGCCTTTGGGATATTGCGAATGAGAAATACCTTATACCGCTTCAGAGTGATTACCAATTCGTCGCGTCAGACGGCAAATATATTATGATAAAGAAGGACGGGCTGTACGGGCTTATTGATTACAGCGGAAATGTTCTCCTGCCCATTCAATATACAAACCTGTCCTTTTACTATGACGGTCGGAATATGATTAATTATCAAAAGGGGTCGGATGAAAACAGCGTTTACGGAATTATAAAGCTTGACAATATGAAAGAGGTTTTCCAAAGCGAGGTTGACTCGTTTTATTCCGTTACGGACGGTATTCTCGGTCGGAGCTATTCCGATTACTCTACAGGCTACCGCCGGTATCGCACTGATATTTTTAATTACGCCGGACACAAGCTCGATACCGACGAATATATATCCATAGAATATACCGACGGTAAATTTTACGGCAGAAAATATATGACGGACGAAACGCTTGAGGAGCTGAATATTGACGTCGATTTTGCGGTAATTAACCTAAACGGCAAATACCTCGATTTCGACGGCGTTATACGCGGCGATCGCACTCTCGTTCCAATGCGCGAGATTGTCGAGGGCTTGGGCGGCACGGTTGAATGGAACGGCGAAAACCAAACCGTTCACGCGGTAATAGACGGCGCGGAAATAAGCCTTAAAATAAATTCAGATATAATGGCCGTCAATGCGCGGGAAACGGCGCTTGACGTGCCGGCGCAGATTATAAACGATAAAACTATGCTGCCGCTGCGCGCGGTAGCCGAGGCAGTCGGAGCGCAGGTTGACTGGGACGGTCAGATACGGTGTGTTTATATAAACAAAGACGTATAACTTGCGTTTGAAAATGATACATATAAAAGTGCGTGTTTCAATAAGTGATTCTTCACACAATTGAGACACGCCCTTTTTGGGTTATCGGTGCAATTTACGCTTGCAATATTTTATACGCGGCATACGAAAAGCCTTTTTCAAGAGATTTTTTTGCGCAATATTTTAGAGCGGAGCTATTTTGCACTGATTTTTATGAAATAATAAAATTTACAGGTTGAATTATTCCGGATAATATTGTATAATGATAGAATAGGTGGAAATATATATTCAGAGAGGATAAGCAATGAAAAACAAAGTTTCCATTGTAAAATGCGGCGGATATTCCGACGCCGGCGCGGCAGTCAATAAAGCTCTCGCGCTGCTGGGAGGAATTGAAAAATTTGTCAGGAAGGGCGACAGGGTTGTTATAAAGCCAAACCTTGTTTCGCGCAAAAAGCCGGAGGATGCCGCGACAACTCATCCAGACTTTCTCCGCGCCGTGATAAAAGCGGTTGAGGATACGGGCGGAATTGTGACAATAGCCGAAAGCCCCGGCGGACCGTACAACGCCGCGGCGCTCAGGAGCGTTTACAGCGCGTGCGGAGTAAACGACGCAATAAAGGGTACGGGCGCAAAGCTGAATTTTGACACTTCCTTCACCGAAGTGAATTTCCCCGACGGAAAAACCGTTAAAACAATACCGATAATCAATCCAATACTGGATGCGGACGTTATAATCTCGCTCCCCAAGCTCAAAACTCACGCCATGACAAGCTATACGGGCGCGGTAAAAAATCTGTTCGGAACAATACCCGGTACGTATAAAGCCGAGCTGCATTTCCGGCTTAACGAGCGTAAATCATTCTGCTCTATGCTGGTGGATTTGCATGAGTGCGTAAAACCGACGCTCTCAATTATGGACGGAGTCTGGGGTATGGAGGGCGACGGTCCGACGGCGGGTAAAAACCGGCGTATAGGGCTTGTTTTGGCAAGCGCGAACGCGCACGCGTTAGACCTTGCGGCGTGTAAAATTATAGATTATAAGCCGTACGAGGTTGATACCGTTTACGAGGCTGTAAAACGCGGTCTGGTTGAGGACAGCGCCGACAAGCTCGACGTTGTCGGCGAGAATTTAGAGGAGCTTGTTATAAAGGACTTTTTAAAGCCCGAAAGTCATTTTAATCTTTTCAAGCTTATTCATCTGCCCGCGGCTCTCAACGCATGTCTTACAAACGCGCTGGCGCCAAGGCCGAAAGTCAGTTATAACGAGTGTATCGGCTGCGGCGAGTGCGCGAGGCGCTGTCCGCCTAAGGCGATTGATATGAATACGGGCAAGCCCGGCATACACAGGGATAAATGTATAAAATGCTTCTGCTGTCAGGAGCTATGCCCTAAGGGCGCGGTAAAAATTTACCGTCCGGTTTTAAATAAATTTATGGTTAAAATTTTGAAATAGGACAAGGATAATTGTGGTTTGTAAATATACACCGCCTGTCCGGGAAATACTTACCGCTAAATTCCGATTTACAAAAGGAGAGCGTCATGTTCAACATAGTTCTGGTAGAGCCGCGCATACCGCAGAACGCGGGTAATATCGCGCGCACATGCGCCGCAACCGGCTGCGGACTGCATATTGTCCGCCCGACCGCGTTCCAGATTACCGACAAAAATCTAAAGCGCGCGGGACTTGATTACTGGCATCTGCTCAATGTTCAATACTATGACAATTTGCCTGACTTCTTTGAGAAAACCGCGCCCGCGCGTTATTTCTACGCGACGACGAAAGCGCCGCATACATATGTCGACGCCGAATTTCGTGACAACGACTATATCCTGTTCGGGCGGGAGGACGCGGGACTTCCCGAGGAGCTGCTCTTTGAGAATGAGGAGCGATGCATACGTATACCGATGATTGAGGAGGCGAGAAGTCTTAATCTTTCCAACTCTGTCGCGGTAATAGTATACGAGGCGCTGAGGCAGCAGGGATTTGACAATCTGAAAAATCTTGGTCAGCTGACCAAATTTCATTGGTAAAAATGTTTTCAAAAAATACGCCGGGTCAGGCGGATTTGGAGCAATGTCGGCAATAGCGTAAAAAAGGAGAGTATTATGGCGGATATTAAAATTGTTGTAGACAGCGGCTCGGATATACCCGACGACGCTCTTGAGAGGTATGACATAGGCTTTATATCGTTTCTGAGTCTGTTTGGCGAGGAGCAGTTTGTTCACCGCACGGACATAACAAACGACGAATTTTTTAACAGGCTTGAAAGCTTTGACGGTTTCCCAACGACCTCTCAGACGCCGTACGCGGATATGTACGACTATTTCTCGCCGCTATGCCGGGAGCATGAGTGCGTTATATATTTCGCGCTTTCCTCCGCGGCGAGCGGTCAGTATCAGACGGCGAATATGGTCAGAAATGAAATACTGGAGGAAAACCCCGACGCGGACTTCCGTATTGTCGATACGCAGAAGTTTTCTCTGTATATCGCGCAGACCGCGGTACACGCGGCGCGGATGGCTTGGGAGGGAAAGTCGGCGGACGAGATTATCGCCGAGTGTGAAAAATATATCGTGTCGTGGCGGTGCTATCTGCTTGTGGACACGCTTAAATACCTCGAAAAGGGCGGCAGACTGTCAAAGACGGCAGTGTTTGTGGGGTCTATGCTTGACATAAAGCCGATACTGACAATCGAGCATGGGCTTGTTGAAAATCTGGATAAGCTCCGCGGAAAGAAAAAGCTGCTTGATAAGCTTATTGAAAAGGTTAAGGACGACCCCGACTTTGACGCGGACAGCCCCAGGTTTCTCATTGTACAGTCCGACGACGAAAAGGGACGCGAGGTATGCAAAAAGCTGCGTGGCGAGTTTGGCGATGACTGTATAACAATGTACGGCGAGTTCGGACCTTTAATCGGCGCTCATGTCGGAAAGGGAGCGATAGCGATACTGTCGGGAATAAAATCATAGCTTATGCGAGTAAGGCGCATTATAGTACTATGTAACGTTTAAAGCCTGATGTTGAAATTTGTAGGGGAGGATATTAGGGGAGGATATTATCCTCCCGCAAATCCAATTTACGCACATAAACTGTAATTTATCATATAAAACAGCGAAAGGACGAATGAAAAGTGAAATACATTGTAATTTTAGGCGACGGAATGGCTGACTATCCGGTTGATTATTTTAACGGTAAGACAATTCTGGAGGCGGCAGATAAACCGACAATCGACTATATGTGCGCTCACGGCGAGCTTGGCATGGTAAAAACGGTTCAGGACGGTATGAAGCCCGGCTCGGACGTCGCAAATTTGTCGGTTATGGGCTACGACACGAAAAAGTGTTACACCGGACGCTCGCCGCTTGAGGCGGCTTCTATCGGTATCGCGCTCCGCGACAGCGACGTAACGTTCCGTACAAATCTTGTCACGCTCAGCGACGAGGAAAATTATGAGGACAAAACAATGATTGATTACAGTTCCGGCGAGATTACAACGGAGGAGGCGGCGGAGCTTATGAAAGCGATAGCCGCGGAATTAAATACCGATAAAATTAAGTTTTATCCGGGTATCAGTTACCGGCATATCTGCGTGTGGGACGGCGGCTCGACAAATGTCGGTCTGACTCCTCCGCACGATATTTCGGACAGAAAAATAACCGATTATCTCCCGAAGGGCGACGGCGCCGAAAGGCTTTTGGAAATGATGAAGGCGAGCGAAAGGATTTTGAGGGAACACCCTGTAAATAAGGCGCGTATTGCGGCCGGTAAAAATCCGGCGACTTCAATCTGGCCATGGGGCGAGGGTACAAAGCCTCAGCTTGACAGCTTCAGTGAAAAATTCGGACTTAACGGCAGCGTTATATCGGCGGTTGACCTGCTTAAAGGCATAGCGAAGTGCGCGGGGATGAACTCAATAGACGTCGAGGGCGCGACGGGCAACTGTGAAACCGACTGGGAGGGCAAGGCGCGCGCGGCGCTCGACTCGCTGCTTGGCGGAAGTGATTTTGTATACGTACACATGGAGGCGCCCGATGAAATGGGACACCAGGGTTTACCCGAAAAGAAAAAGTACGCGGTTGAGATGATTGACCGAAAGGTAGTAAAATTCCTCAAGGACGAGCTTGAAAGGCGCGGTATCGATTACAGAATGATGATACTTCCCGACCACCCGACGCCGATTAAAATCAAGACTCACTCATCCGACCCGGTACCGTATATCATATATGACAGCACAAATGAAACCGACGCAAACGCGGATTTGACCTACACGGAGAAAAACGGCGGAAAAACGGGAATATATATAGATAAGGGCTACACCCTTATGAACCGTTTTCTTGAAAAAACAGATCCTTGATAAAAGTGTTATAATAGCATGAAAAATGTAATTTTTCATACCTTTTTATACTTTAACAAAGTGAAAGGATGATAAATTTATGAAAATGAAAAAAAGCGCGATAAAAATAACATTGTTCATACTTGGAATTGTCGCGGCGGCGGCGATAGTGTATTTCTTTCTGCCGAGCATAATAAAGCTTATAGGCTTTCTTGTGAGCTTGTTTTTACCTTTTCTTTTGGGATATTTGTTCTCTCTTGCGGTCAATCCGCTGGCGAACACGCTGCAGAAACGGCTGAAAATACCGCGGGGTATGTCCGCTGTGCTGGTGATTGTGCTTATTATAGGTATATTGGGAGGAGTACTTGCCTTCGCGGTGTGGAAAATAATTGATGAGCTGCGTATGGTGTACGTTCAGTTCCCGTCCATATACGCGGGACTGCAAAACAGTATACATTCTATCGGCAGCAGGCTGTCGGTATTCTACGAGAACCTGCCCGTCAACATACAGAACGCCGTTTCCGCTTTCGGGGAGGGCATATCGAACAAGACGGCGGACTTCATAAACACAAAGTCTACGCCTATGGTCGACTGGGCCGGACAGTTCGCCAAGTCGCTGCCGAGCGTCTTTGTCGCGATAATTGTATTCGTGCTGTCGGCGTATTTTATGGTTACTGAGCACAAGGCGGTGTCGCAGGCGGTAAACAAAACCATACCCGCGAGATTTTCAAAGCGGATTGCCGTTGTAAAACAGGAGCTGAAAAAATATCTCGGCGGTTATTGTAAAGCGCAGATTATACTTATGTTTATCGCGTTTGTAATAATGTTCATAGGGTTCAGCGTACTGAATGTCGATTATGCGCTTTTAATCGCGCTTGGTATAGCGATACTTGACGCGCTGCCATTCTTCGGCAGCGGGCTTGTACTGTGGCCGTGGACGGTGATTGCGCTTATAAACGGAAACCTATCCTTCGGTATATGGCTGATAATCATATATCTCGCGGTTATGTTTATGCGCCGTTTTGCCGAGCCGAAGCTTGTAAGCAGCGGTATGGGCATGAACCCTATACTTACGCTGATGTCCATGTACGTGGGATACAGGACGCTCAGCATCGGCGGACTTATTTTAGGTCCGATTATACTTATGATCATAATAAGCTTTTACAAGGCGGGTATTTTTGACGGTCTTATAAGGCTTTTAAAGAATATATGGAAATCACTGAGAGAGCAGTGCAGACTGTTCAAGGAATTTCTTATAAATCTTATGGGGAGTGACTGGAATGAATAAAGAAAAATTTTATATTACCACCGCGATTGCGTACACGTCGAAAAAACCGCATATCGGCAACACTTACGAGATAATACTCACGGACGCCATAGCGCGGTTTAACCGATTTATCGGTAAGGACGTGTTTTTTCTGACGGGTACGGACGAGCACGGTCAGAAAATTCAGGAAATTGCAGAGGCTGACGGAATAACGCCCAAGCAGCATGTTGACAAAATAGCGGGACAGATTAAGGATATCGCCGACATGCTCAATATCAGCTATGACAAGTTTATCCGTACCACCGACGACTATCACGTCAAGGCGGTGCAGCAGATATTTAAAAAACTGTACGAGCAGGGCGACATTTATAAGTCCGAGTACGAGGGATGGTACTGTACGCCGTGCGAGTCGTTTTGGACGGAAACGCAGCTTGCCGACGGCAAATGTCCCGACTGTGGGCGCGAGGTAAAAAAGGCTAAAGAGGAGGCGTACTTCTTCCGTATGAGCAAGTATCAGGACAGGCTTACGCGGTATATTGAGGAGCGCCCCGACTTTATTCAGCCGGAGTCGCGCAAAAACGAGATGATTAACAATTTCTTAAAGCCCGGTTTGCAGGATTTGTGCGTGTCGCGCACAAGCTTTTCATGGGGTATTCCGGTCGATTTTGACGAAGGACACGTCGTGTACGTGTGGATTGACGCGCTTTCAAATTATATTACCGCGCTCGGTTATACTCCCGATGAAAAGGGAGAGCTGTACACTAAATACTGGCCCGCGGACGTGCATATAATCGGCAAGGATATTCTGCGCTTTCACACAATCTACTGGCCCATAATGCTTATGGCGCTTGGCGAGCCGCTGCCGAAACAGGTGTTCGGGCATCCGTGGATGCTCGTCGGCGAGGAGAAGATGAGTAAATCGCGCGGAAATGTAATCTACGCCGAGGATTTGGTAAAGCATTTCGGCGTCGACGCGGTACGCTACTATTCTCTGCACGAGATGCCGTTCGCTCAGGACGGAACGATTACCTACGAGGTATTTATAAGCCGCTTTAACTCAGATTTGGCGAACGCGCTCGGTAATCTTGTAAACAGGACGGTCGCTATGGTCAATAAGTATTTTGACGGCGTAATTCCGTTAGGCGATACCGAAGGGGAGTTTGACGGCGATTTAAAGACTGTCGCCGCCGGCGCGGTTGAGAATATCATAAAAAAGATGTCTACGCTGCATGTAGCGGACAGTCTTGACGAGATATGGCGGGTTGTCGACCGCGCGAACAAATATATCGACGAAACCTCGCCATGGGTACTGGCAAAGGACGACGCGTCAAAGCCGCGTCTGGGTACCGTACTGTACAATCTTATTGAAACAATCCGTATAATCGCGGCTCTTTTAAGCTCGTACATGCCCGAGACCGCGCAAAAAATCGCGGCGCAGATTAACGCGGACGACTTGTCGTACGAGAGTACAAGGACGTTCGGCGTGACAAAAGCGGGAAATAAGATTGGCGAAGCCGAGCCTCTGTTTGTGAGAATTGACGCCGAAAAAAAGCTTGCGGAGCTTGAGGCGGAGTTAGGCGCGCCGGAGGAAGAAAAAATCGAGCTTGCCCCGTACAAGGCTTGTATAGACTTTGACGAATTTGAAAAGCTCGACATAAGAGTAGGCAGGGTAATCGAGTGTGAGAGGGTTCCCAAGTCCTCAAAGCTTTTGCGCTTTACCTTGCGGGTAGGTAATGAAACGCGTCAGATTTTGTCGGGCATTGCAAAGTACCATACTCCCGAGGAGCTTATAGGTAAAAACGTACTTTTTGTCGCGAACCTAAAACCGAGAAAAATTATGGGACTGGAGTCAAACGGCATGATTTTGTCGGCGGAGTTTGAAGATAAGCTGACAGCGCTGACAACTATTAACGATATTCAGTCCGGAGCGGAAATTGTGTGACAAGGGAGTACGTATATGAATTTTGAGGAAAAAACCATCTCATCCGAACAAATTTATGACGGAAAGGTGATACGCGTACGCGTGGAGAAGGTCGAGCTGCCGGACGGCACAATATCCGAAAGGGAGCTTATAGGTCATAGCGGCGGAGTAGGAGTAATCGCGGTGACGGAGGACAGAGAGGTACTCATGGTCAGCCAGTACCGCATAGCGGCAAAATCCATGCTGCTTGAAATACCGGCGGGCAAGCTGGAGTACGGCGAGGATCCGCCGGACTGCGGCAGGCGCGAGCTTACAGAGGAAACCGGCTATCGCGCGGAAAAACTTACATTCCTGGGCTGCTATTACGCCACTCCCGGCTATTGTGAGGAAAAGCTCCATATATACCTCGCGCGAGGGCTGAAATTTGTCGGTCAGAAGCTTGACGAAGGCGAGTTTCTGAACGTAAAAAAATACAGCCTTGACGAGCTGTACCAAATGGTTATGAATAATGAAATTCATGACGCGAAAACCGCTGTCGCGATTTTAAAGGCAAAGGCAGTATTGGGATAAATAATTACCGCGTATTCTGACCGCGTATTCTATATACGCGGCTTTTCATAATCAGAAGTATCTTTTTAGGCAGTCGATATTTTTTATTATGGTGTACATATGGGGATACTCGTGGACGATTCTGTTTACGCACCTGCGGCAGAAGTCGTACCGGAGAGCGTTGTTGTCGCGCATCTGCTGTTTCATACCCCATGTATGAGTAAAGCGGTTTTCTCCGTCCCGGAACAGTCGCTCCAGATTTGAAAACGCGCCGACCTCAATGCCCAGCTTTTTCGCGCACATAGGCAAAAGCCGCTGCTCGGCGAATACCATGTAAGTCAATCTGTCATCACGCTCGTCGGCGCTGCGCATAAATTTTATTGCGGTATCGGTGTAATATTTCAGCAGGTCGTTATTTTTTATAACACATAATGCCGTATTGCACGCCATAAGCGACCAGTCAAAATCATTGTCAAGCTCAAATCCCGACAGCTTAAAACGCTCCCTGTCCGGATAAACGTCGGGGTACAGCTCCTCAAAATGTATAACCGCCGCCTCGGGTATGCTGTCCCAGTCAATACCTTCCCATACGATAAAATCAGTGTCAAGCATTGCCACGGGAGCGGTCTGAGCCTTCAGCGCAAACAGCTTACCCGCCGCCCAGAATACGTTTGGATTTACGTCTATGTCGTCAAGCAGCTCCTCGACGCCGTTCCAAAGACCGAGGAGATTGTTCTTTTGATAATACTCCCTGCCGCAGCGGTCTGTAATCATCTTTACGGAGCCGTTTTTTTCACGCCATTTAAGAGCCGACAAAATAGTTGTCAAAACTTCAAAATCCTCGGCGCTGTAAGGCGCGTCTGTTTTTATACAATATGGCTTTGTCCAGTTTATATGTATAGCGTTCATATGTTTTCCCTATATAAGATTTAATCCGTAGCCGTTCACCATAATACATTCCTCCCGAAAGTCCTCCCCCGCCTCTGAGCCGTACTCGAAGCCGCCGGCGTACGAGCCGGAGTACAGGGACGCATATGACGACGCGTATGACGAGGTACGGGAACCCGCATACGAGGTATAATAATAAGCAAGGCTGCCTCCTATAAGATAGCTTGACAGTCTGTAGCTTGTAATATAGCTTGTAAGGTAGCCGGATAAATAGCTTGCCGCGCTGCCGGGAGGAGTGTATGTAACGCGCGTATCGGACAGCGTTTTATCTTGGGAAAATATAGGCTCAAATCCGTACCAGCGTATACCGAGCTTTTCGGCGCGGCGTTTTTCGCAGACGCAGAGCGCTGTTACGGCGCCGATTGCGGTGTAGGAAATCCCGCCGGCGGGCGGAATGAGAAAGTGTCCGTCACAGATAGCTATCGACGTACAGCCGGACGCGACCGCTCTGTCCAGCTCGTCCTGCGTAAAAGCTATAATATCTAACGCCATAGCTCATCCCCCTTACTGCAAGTATATTTCTATTGTAACACAAAATCCGACAAAATGGTAGTATTATTTTTTAAAATATCCGTTTTCTATCATTTTGTTGAGCTGCGCGCCGTATAAAAATATGTTCATGCAGAAGTACAGCCAAAGCATAAGAAATACGACAGCGGCAAGCGAGCCGTACACATATGAATAATTTGAGAAGTTTTCTATATAAATCGAGTAAAAGAATGAGAATATCATCCAGCCCGCCGCGGCAAACAGCGCGCCGGGAAGCTGCGCCTTAAAGCGGTTTCCGTGCTGGGGCAGGAATTTATAGAACAGGGCAAACACAAGCGTCAGGAATACCAGAAAAATCAATATTCTGAGATGCAGAAAAAAGCTGAATATAACCGACACAACCACCCAACGCCTGCTGACAAGCGCTTCGATTTTATTACCGAAACCAAATACGACAATGGTCAGAATAATAGCGATAAGAAACGCGAGAGTATATACCACGGCGAGAAGCCGGCTGTATAAGTAATTTACAGGCTCCGAGCCGTAAACCCGGTTAAGACCCGTATGCAGCGCCTGTACTCCCTTTGAGGACAGCCACAGCGTCGATACCGCGGTTACGGATATAACGGACACGGACGCTGTTTTGCTGAACAGCTCATCGACTATCTGAGAAAGGAATACGCTTATCTGCGACGGCGCAAAGGAGCTTATTGTGTGCATTATAGCGCTCTGGTCAATATTTACGAACAGTTTCAGTATTGCGAATATAAGCATGGTAAAGGGTATAGCGGAAATTATGAGAAAAAAGGACGCCTGCGCAGCGTATACGCTGACGTCGCCGTCCGATATGTCCAGACAAAACCGATATATCCTGTTTATAACCGCTTTTAACCGCTCCATAATCAATCTCCGTTTAAATACCTATATATAGTATAACATATTTTTGTGTTTTAGTCCATTATTTTTTATTTAAACGGAGAAATATTAAATTTTAGAAAATAAAAAATGGTCTTGTAAATAACGGACAAATGGTATATAATTAAGTTACATACAATTAAGAAGGAGGAAAAAATTATGGCAAAATATGTATGTCCTGTATGCGGTTATGTTTACGAGGGCGATGAACCCCCGGAAAAATGTCCTGTATGCAATGTACCCGGCAGCAAATTCAAGAAGGTTGAAGGAGAAATGAAGCTTGCGGCAGAGCATGAGTACGGCGTTTACGCCAAGACAGTAAAGAATAATCCCGACATCTCGGAGGAGGACAAAAATTTCATTTTTGAACAGCTTAAAGCTAACTTTGAGGGTGAATGTTCGGAGGTTGGTATGTATTTGTGCATGGCGAGAATTGCTCACCGCGAGGGCTACCCCGAAATCGGTCTGTACTGGGAAAAGGCGGCTTATGAGGAGGCTGAACACGCGGCTAAATTTGCGGAGCTTCTGGGCGAGGATCTTGAACCTAATATGAAATCTTCAACAAAGGACAACCTTAAATGGAGAGTTGACTGTGAGTACGGCGCAACCGCCGGCAAGGTTGATTTGGCTATGTGCGCAAAGAAAAACGGTTTGGACGCTATTCACGATACAGTCCATGAAATGGCGCGTGACGAGGCAAG
>CAZWMB010000030.1:0-17151 GCA_964634635.1 uncultured Lachnospiraceae bacterium | reverse complement strand
ATGTGAATTTAACAAATTTCTGAATGATACTTAATACTACTCTTGTGGGCGCACAGCATTAGCGCGTGGAAATACGATTTTTGAAAGATTAAATATAACTATACATACCACATAAGTTCTAACGCTTGAACATATAGGTTTTATGCGGTTTATATCCTTTAAAATGATAACAATACACAGAAAAAGCGGCGTATCACACAATCGTGGCAGCCGCTTTTGCGCGCTCTGCTTGACAGGTCGTCATAAAATCTGTTACTTTGCTGTTTTATGTGAGGCGTCCGTTAAATTTACGCTTTATTATTTCATCAATCCATAACTCTCTCAAATACCGCCGCGGCTTCGGCGTCGGGATGCGCGGAAAAACAACGGCGCGCAAGCGTCGTACACCGCGTATTGCGGCGGAAGCCTCGGTAAAATGGGCGGACAACATAACGTATAACGTGGAGTCCCATTTCCCAAGCGAATAAGCCTATCGCCGAAAAAGCAGTCCCTTCGGGGATTGCTTTTTAACGGCGGGCGTGGTATAATTTTAATAAGTAAAACGGTAATTTACAGAAGTAATTATAACCTACGTGCAGATGTCCCCCGTCTCTAAGGCGGCGGATGCCATTCATCATTTCAGTGGGAGTATAATCTCCCACTGAAACGCTGAGGAGCTAACGCTCCCCGCACCGGTTGCAATCTGTCGCAAGCTCCATTTCAAGCGAGCTTGATGGAGCGTTGCTCCGATTTAAATGAATATCAAATGGGAGCTGAGATTTAAATGAATATCAAATGGGATGCTGATAAGTATACAAATAATTTTTCGTTTGTACATAAATACGGAAATGATTTAATGCAAATGATTGACGCAAGAGAAAATATGACAGCCCTTGACTTAGGGTGCGGCAACGGCGCTTTGACGAAAAAGTTACGCGATTTAGGCTTTAACGCAATAGGTCTTGACGCTTCGGCGGATTTACTGAAAATCGCAAAGGAGACATATCCCGATATAACCTTTATTCGCTCGGACGCGACTGATTTTACTTTAGATGAAAAAGTTGACGTAGTATTTTCTAACGCCGTTTTTCATTGGATTAACGAGGAAAATCAGCGTAAGATGCTTGATTGCGTATATAACGCTTTAAATAATAACGGTCAGTTTATATTTGAATTCGGCGGTTATGGCAATAATGCGCTGATACATTCGGCTTTAAAGACTGAGTTTAACAAAAAGGGTTTGGAATATATAATGCCTTTCTATTTCCCGACAATCGGAGAATATGCCGCTATGCTTGAAGCCTCCGGATTTAAAGTTGTATATGCGATTTTATTTGACCGAAGCACAGAGCTGCAAGGCGAAGACGGACTCGCCGATTGGATTGGAATGTTTGTAAAAACTCCGTTTGAGCGCATTGATGAAAATATAAAGAACGATATTATAAACAATGCTGTGTATCACTTGAAAAGCAAATTGTACTCTAACGGCAAATGGTATGCCGATTACGTTCGTATAAGATTTAAGGCAATTAAAGAGTAGATTTAGAAAGTATATAGAGGTACTTGTATGATAAAGGCAATGACAACAGACGATTATGATGAGCTTTTTACAATGTGGAAAAATACGCCTAATATGGGCTCGCGCAGCTTGGATGACTCCAAGGAAGGTATCTCTTGTTTTTTGAAAAGAAATCCGACCACAAATTTTGTCGCTTATGAAGATAATATCTTAGTCGGCGCAATTTTGTGCGGGCATGACGGACGCAGAGGATATATTTATCATACTGTTGTTCGGGAGAACTACAGAAATCAAGGCGTTGCGACACAACTGATAGATGCTGCTGTTACAGCTTTAAGAGCAGAAAACATTACAAGGGTTTGTTTAAATGTAATAGAAACAAACGAATATGGTAAGGCTTTTTGGCAAAAACGAGGTTGGGAGAAAAAAGATTTTTTAGGCTTTTACAGCAGGTCAATTACTGACAGACCTAACACACCGTTATTTGATACTTAAGGATGAGTCGTATGATTAAAATAAGAAAAATGAACATAAACGATTATGATACTGTATATGCACTGTGGCTGTCTTGTGCCGGTATGGGGTTAAATAATTTGGACGATTCCGGAGACGGAATTGATAAGTTTATAAAAAGAAATCCCGATACTTGCTTTGTTGCGGAAACCGAAAACGAACTTGTAGGAGCAATTATGGTTGGAAATGACGGCAGACATGGTTATATCTATCATACTGCGGTAAATACAGAATACAGAAAACAAGGAATGGCAAGTAAGTTAGTAGACGCCGCATTGCAAGCATTGAAACAATGCGGAATAAATAAAGCTGCATTGGTCGTTTTTGACAGAAACGGAAATGGAAACTTATTTTGGGAAAGACAAGGATTTAATGTAAGAAATGACTTAGTATACAGAGATAAGAATATTGTTGAAATAACAAGAATTGATACGTAAATTTCCGTTTGCCGGGTAAAAAATTTATCCGGGGAATTCAGTGGCGCCCTGAATTTTCGTACATAACGGATAATGACAGCAAAATCATATTTGCTGAATTTGTAAAACAATCAAAATAACAAAACCAATTTAATACAAGGAGGAATTTATTATGGACGCACTTGAAACATTAAAATCACGCCGCTCGTGCAGGAGCTTCGACGGCAGACCGATTACAGACGAGGAGCTTAACACCATACTTGAGGCGGGAATGTACGCGCCTACGGGAATGGGTAAGCAGTCGCCGATTATGGTGGCGGTTACGGACAAGGAAACGGTTAAGCGGCTTTCAAAAATGAACGCGGCGATTATGGGCGCGGATATTGACCCGTTCTACGGCGCGGCGACGGTAATAGTTGTGCTTGCGGATAAGAGCATACCGACATATATTTACGACGGCTCGCTCGTAATGGGAAATCTGATGAACGCCGCCGAGGCGATTGGCGTGCAGTCGTGCTGGATACACCGCGCAAAGGAGGAATTTGAGAGCGCGGAGGGCAAAGCGCTTCTCAAAAAGTGGGGTGTTGAGGGCGACTACGAGGGCATAGGTCACTGCGTTCTCGGCTACGGCGGCAAGGTTCCCGCAAAGCCGCGCAAGGACGAATATATTTACAGGGTATAATACTGAAAACAGAACAGAAACGCAAAGCAGTTTCGGAAACGGAGCTGCTTTTTGTATATGGAGAAAAATATGAGCAGAAAATTAAATGATGAAGAAATAAGACAAATGACGTTCTGGCGGTTCGGGAGCTTAAATAACGCTGACGCCGTACCCATGCTGTTACGCGATTGTCACCCAAGTCAAGTATTGCGCTTAAATAAGCCTTGCTGTCTTTACCGTATTTGAATTCCGTCACATCTGTAAGCCTTTTCTGATTATATGTATCAGCATGAAAATCACGGTTCAGTATATTCTCAGCCGCCTGTTCCTTTGGCGACCTCACTGTACACGAACGCCGCGCTCTGCGTATTAGAGAGGATATGCGTGAGGGTTTTGCCGCGGAAAATATGAATATTCTGCGCCATCTTGCCTTAAATCTGTTAAAGGCGGAAACCGGCTATAAACGCAGCGTTAACTTAAAACGCAAAAAGTGCGTATTATCGCCAAATTTCTTACTCAAAGTCTTTTCTTTTTTCGTAAGCGATTGCCGTGTAAAAATTCCCGCGGCTGACGCGTCAGCCGTGGCAAAAGCAATTATTGCTCTTGTAATTATTGAAAAAAAATTATATAATATAATTATTATTTAGCGAATTAAGGGGAAAATAACCGATGAAGAGGTTTTTTGTCACGGTATTTGCGTTGGCTGTTGCGGCAATGATTGTCTATGGCGTAAAGTATGCGATAACGCCCGTTAATACTCAAAAGCTTGAGTATATAACGCAGGAGGACGCGATAAACACCAACGGTTTTATTATAAGGGACGAATGGGTTATGTATACGCGCAGCGCCGGAACGGTTTACAGCAGCGTGAGCGAGGGCGCGCGTGTAGCAAAGGACAGCGCTGTCGGCATATTTTTTTACGGCGACGTCGGCGCGGACAAAATCAAGGAGCTTGGTATGACGGACGCCGAGCTTAAAAGCGCGAGGATTGAGGAGGACTCCGGCAGCAGCGCCTATTTGGACTCGTCCAACATTGAAAACAATATATACACGCGGGAAAAAAGTATAATAGACGCGTCGGCGGAGAACGACATACAGACAATTTCCGGGTACAAGAACGATATAAATATTCTAAGACAAGGCGGCTCTCTGTCGGCGGACGGAGAGGTTGAGCAGCTTGAAAACCGGAAAAGTCAGATACTCAGCGACATAGGCGTCCGGTATGAGGAAATATACGCTCAAATTTCGGGTCTGTTTACCACCTATGTAGACGGCTACGAGGAGCTGCTTGTGCCGGCGGATATAGAGAGCTATGACGTAAGCTATTTTGAGTCGCTGTCGCAGTCGCCGGAGGTTACGCGGATTGACAGCAGTGTTGACGCGGGCGGAGCGGTATGCAAGATTGTTAATAACCATATATGGTACGTCCTGCTGGATATTCCTGCCGACAGTATGAGCGGCAGGGCTGAGGGCGACAAGGTGCGGCTGAGGTTTAACAGCATTGACGAGGTTGTTACGGGTACGGTAAACAGCGTGTCGGAGGAAACGGACGGCAGGGTGACGGTGACGGTTAAATGTCAGACGTACCTGGAAAGCGCGTATTCTTACAGGCTTGTAGACGTGGATTTAATATTTGAAAGCTATGACGGATACAAAATACCCATTCAGGCAGTAAGAACGGGTGAGGACGGTACAAAGAAGGTAATCGGAATAAGCGAAAACAGACAGTACGACTGTGAATGTGAGGTTCTGTTTACAAATTCGGACGGCGGCTGGGCTATTGTGGACAGCGCCGAGGACGCCGAGAACAAGCTGTCCGATATGGACAGAATTATGATAGGAGAAAGATAAGGGGTGAAGGAAATGACGAATATCGCAAGGAACCTTGCCGGCGTTGAGGAGCGTATAGCCGCCGCCGCGGAAAGGAGCGGCAGGCGGCGCGAGGACATAACGCTTGTCGCGGTTACAAAAACCTATCCTACGGATATGATGAACGAGGCTATAAGGCTTGGAGTGACGGACATAGGTGAAAATAAGCCTCAGGAGGTAAGAGATAAATTCGACAGCGTGCTGCCGGTAAAATGGCATCTTATAGGGCATTTGCAGACAAATAAGGTCAAGTATGTCATAGACAAGGTAAGTCTTATCCATTCCGTAGACTCGATAAAGCTCATGGACGAGATTGAACGGCAGGCTGAAAAGCACGGTCTTTCAATGGATATACTTATTGAGATAAATATCTCCGGCGAGGAGTCAAAGTCGGGTATACGTCCGGACGAGCTGGAGGAGATGCTGCTGCGCGCAGGACAGCTTAAGCGCGTAAAGATAAAGGGACTTATGACGGTTGCGCCGAAAACCGACAATTCTGTTACAAATATATTACATTTTAACAACATACGACAGATTTTTATTGACATACAGCAAAAAAAATACGATAATGTTAATATGCTATACTTGTCAATGGGTATGAGCGGGGACTTTGAAACCGCCATAGAATGTGGTTCAAACATGGTACGCATAGGCAGCGCTGTTTTCGGTGAGAGGGATTACTCAAAAAAATAATGTCAGAAAGGAACAGACAAACAATGGGATTTATAAATACTATAAAAAATTTTGTAGGCTTTGGCTCGGACGATGATGAATATTATGATGACGACTATTATGAGGATGAGGAAACGGATGACGAGGAGCCGTCGCCGAGATATTTCTCCTCTTTTTCAAGAAAAAGCTCCCCCAAGGTGGTCCCGATAAATCCCGGAGCGTCGTCGAGAATACGTATAATAAAACCCGCCGCGTTTGACGATTCAACCAGAGTGGCCGATGAGATTAAGGCGGGAAGGCTGGTTATATTTGACGTAGGCGGTCTGGACGCCTCCGACGCAAGACGCGTTGTCGATTTTGTTTCGGGAGCCGTATACGGCGTAAACGGAAACGTTAAACGTGTTTCGGGAGGAATATTTGTAGCGGCGCCCAGGAATATTGATATTACGGGCGATAATCTGAAGGAGCATACAAGAAGCGCCTTCGACTGGAATGTATAATTAAAATAAACGGGGTGGTAATATTTGTTACCACCCCGTTGTATAATACAGGCATTGGAGCATGAGATGATTATGGACGAGGGAGAAAAGCTGCTGCTTGCTAAAATTGACGATTTATTCACTATGTGCGAAAGACGGTCTGTTCCTGTATTCAGCTCGTTTCTGGACGGCGGGGAAATCGCAGCCGTTGAGGCCGGAGTAAAAACGCCGTACGGTTTAAGCGTCATGACATTTGGAGGCTATGAGGGCGCCGAGAGAAAGATTTTCGGAGTGTTTCCGGAGTGGAGCGAGCCGTCGGCGGAGGAATTCCTCATTGCCGTACTGCGGGTAAGCGCTCCGCGTTTTCGTACTCTTTCTCACCGCGATTACCTCGGTACGCTTATGTCGCTTGGAATTGACAGGAGAAAGATAGGCGATATACTGACCGACGCGGACGGCGCGTATGTGTTTGTCTGCGCGGACATTGCGGAATATATCGCGGCTAATCTGAATAAAATTGCAAATACGGGCGTAAAGGCGTCGGTCGAGGACATGTCGCGGATTAACGTGCCAAAGCCAGAAACAGAGGAACGCTCATGCGTGTGCGCGTCGTTAAGACTTGACGCGGTTGTATCCGCGGCGGCTGATATATCGCGCGCGGCGGCGGAAAAAATAATACGCGCCGGCGATGTAAAGCTTAACCACCGACTCGCGCAGGACCGTTCGGCGCAGGTTAAGCAAGACGATTTGCTCTCGGTGCGCGGACACGGGCGGTTCATCCTTAAAAGAGCGCTTACACAGACGCGCAGCGGCAGACTGCATATAGTCATTGAAAAATTCGTATGACGGAGGAAATGAAAATGTTAAGACCTATTGATATTCAGAACAAGGAATTCGAAAAGAAAATAAAGGGTTACAGCTGCGACGAGGTTGACGATTTTCTTGACCTTGTAATTCAGGATTACGAGCTTTTGTGCAAGGAAAATCAGACTCTGAAAAACAAAATCGGTATGCTTACGGAAACGGTCGAGCGGTACAAAAATATAGAGAGCGCCTTGCAGCAGTCCATTGAAATGGCGAAGGCCGCCGCGGATGACGCGCGCCGAAACGCGGAAGCGGAGGCGAGCGCGATTATAAGCAAGGCAAAGCTGGACGCGTCCTATCTCGCAAGACAGATTGACGACGAGCATATGAAACGTCATCAGGAGATGCTGAATGTCAAAAGTGAGATTGAGCAGTATAAATCCCGCATGAAAACAATGTGCGCGGGAATAATGAAAACCTTGGATAATATGGAGTAAAAAAGCTGTCGGATTAACGCTTGGCTAATCCGACGGCTGTTAATTTGAAATTAAAATCAGGAACAGAGGCATTGCAATGGGTAAAAAGGAGTTCAGTATTGAGGACGCCGAATGGATAGGAAACCCGCGCGGGTCGGATAATACGTTCGGCGTGGACGCGTATACTGTAAGCGGCGAATACCGCGCGGAGAGCGGGCTGGGACTTGTCATAAACGCGCGCGATAAGGAGAATTATATATTGGTCGATATCGGCATGTCGGAAATCGCGGTACGTGAAATATGCGGCAATGAACGCGGCGAAACCGGCGCGTATGACAGACTGCTGCTTGCTCGCGCCGCGTCTGTCGGCGGCGGCAGACATACCTTTTCGCTGTCCGTGAACAGACGCGCTCTTTCTCTTACTGTGGACGGCGGCGCTGCAATTGACAGCGCCGATATTCTGCCGGAAAATCCGGACAATCAGCCGCGCAAAAGCTTTATGATGTTTATGGGTCTGAAACAGGATACTCCGGCTGAAATTTACCGTCTTACAGTACGCAATGACAAAAACGGCAAGGTGTATCAGGACGAGTATTTTAAGGATGACGGCGGAATACTGTCCGCGCTCGGCGCGGTAAAGGACGGCGTCCTGTACTCGCGCGGCTTTGAGATAGTCTGCCCGTCGGGAGCGGTAAATGTGCGCCGGCGCTTTACGGCGCGAGGGGAGATAGCCTCGGCGCGGCTGTACGCCTCCGCGCGCGGCTTTTATACGGCGTATATAAACAACCGGCGCGTGGGCGGGGACTTTTATGCGCCCGGCTTTACGGACTACCGCCTGCGTATACAGTATCAGACATATGATGTGACGGATATGATAAGAGAGGGTCGGAATGTAATCGGCGCGACGGTATGTAAGGGATATTATTCCGGTTTTTGCGGTTATTCGGGCTGCGGGATTTACGGTGAGGAAAACGCGTTCACCGCGCTGCTCGTCTTGGAGTACCGTGACGGCGCGCGTGAGGCTGTTTTTACCGACGGCTCTTGGGAGTTTACGGACAAGGGCGGGGCGCTTGACAGCGACTATCTTGACGGCGAGTATTATGACGCGCGATATGAGCTTGACTGGACGGCGGAGGACAGCAGATGGAAAAAATGCGGCGTAAAGCCGCGTCGGGAAAAGGTAATACCCACAAACGGAGAGCTGCCGGATTTGAAATTCATGCTGAGCGCGCAGAAGGGTCCGTCCGCGGAATGTGTCTGTAAGCTTAACGGTACGTTTGCCGGCGAAAACCCGAAAGGACATTTTCTGTACGACTTCGGTCAGAATATGGTCGGGACGGTCCGTCTTACAATGAAGGCCGCGCGCGGAAAAAGCGTTAAAATCCGTTACGGCGAGATGCTGAAGGGAGGAGCGCTGTACACGGACAACCTGCGTACGGCCGCGGCGGCGGATATTTATACCTTTTCCGGAAATCCGCGCGGCGAGGTGTTTGTACCCTCGTTTACGTCGCATGGGTTCAGGTACATGGAAATAAGCGGCTGCGGCTGCGATGTGGATCGAGGCGCGGTCATATCGGCGGAGGGACTGGTAATTTCAAATGTGAGTAAAATTACCGGTGATTTTGAATGTTCAAATCCTCTTTTGAACCGGCTGCAAAAGAATATACAATGGGGACAGAGGGGCAACAGTTTGCTGATTTTTACGGACTGTCCGCAGCGCAACGAGCGTATGGGCTGGACGGGCGACGCGCAGATATTCGCCTCGACAGGCGCGTACAACATGGATATAAAGGAATTTGCCCGTAAGTGGCTGTGCGACTTGCGCGACAGTCAGCTTTTGTACAATAAAAACGGAGCCGTACCCGACACTGCGCCGCTGGGCGGAGACAACCGTCCCGACGGCTGCGGAGGCTGGGGCGACGCGGCTGTAATCGTGCCGTGGGAGCTGTACATGGCTTACGGCGACGCGCGTATACTTGAGGAAAATTATGATATGATGAAAATGTGGGTTGAGTATCAGAGTCTGCCCGAAAGACAGAATTACGGATTGCGTACGGTTGACGGAGTACCGGCGCCGGAAAAGTCCGATTTGGCGTCAATACCGTTCATACAGGTACAGCAGCGCCGCGGCGACCATCTGAGCCTTGACGCGTCCACGCCGCATATATACTGCGCCACAGCGTACGCGGCGCACAGCGCGGATATACTGTCAAGGACGGCTGACGTTTTATGCAGGCACGGCGACGCGCGAAAATACCGAGCGCGATTTGAAAATATCCGACGCGCCTTTAACGAGGCTTGGGTGGAGGAGGACGGCTCAATATCTTATTGGGGCGAGATGAGCGGCGAGAGCGGCGGCGCGTACTATTCCGACCTTGACGGCTCCCGTAATCATCCGAGCCAGACGGCGTACGCGCTCGCAATTGATTTTGATCTGATACCGGCAAAAAAGCTGAAAAGAGCGGGGGAGCGCCTAAAGGCGGCGATAGAAGGACGCGGCGGTTCGGTCAGCGCCGGATTTCTCGGTATATCGCACCTTATTCCCGCTTTGACCAAGGCGGGATTTGACGAAGCCGCGTATGAGCTGCTTATGCGGGAGAACAGCCCCGGCTGGCTGTACAGCGTCAAAAGCGGCGCCACGACTATATGGGAGCGTTGGGACTCGTACGTTGAGGAGAGCGGCGCTTTCGGCGACGCTAAAATGAATTCTTTCAATCACTATGCCTACGGCGCGGTAGGCGAGTGGCTGTTTTCGCGCGTGCTCGGTATAAAACCGGTTCAGGCGGGATACAAAAGCTTTGAGCTGTCGCCGTGTCCGGGCGGAGGCTTGAAATACGCGAGGGGATATCATATTTCTCCGTACGGTACTATAAAATCCGCATGGGAGGTCAGAGATAATAAGCTCGTGTATAACTGCTCCGTGCCGGCAGACACGACCGCCGCGCTGCGCCTTCCGAACAAAGAGGAAATACGCCTTTCCGGCGGCGATTACAGCTTTACCGTTGATTTAAAACAGCCTATATAAAAACGCTCGGCAAACTCACCGAGCGTTTTTTCTGTCCTGCTCCCTGTTTTTTTGAATTTTCCGCTTGCCGTCAATGATTACAAGAAATACAAACAGCGCAATCAATACGATAAGCGTAACAGTCTTTGTAATTGTAAACCCCTCCTTATTTTTTCACAAAATTCAACCGCAGAATACATGCTTGCCTATGGTTATTATAACGGGACGAGAACGTATCCAGGAATTGGTGGCGGTACGCGGATTGTAATAGTAAATCGCGCCGTAGGTAGGATCCCAGCCGTTCAGCGCGTCGCGCGCGGCGTTATAGCAGGAGCTTTGTACCGTGACGTTAATCTGTCCGTCGCTTACAGCGGTGAACGCGCCGGGCTGATATATAACTCCGGAAATTGTGTTTGGGAACGAGGAATGCTTGACCCGATTTAAGATTACCGCGCCCACCGCCACCTGTCCGGTATAGCTTTCTCCTCTTGCCTCTCCGTTTATAGCCATTGCGAGCATCGTAACATTTTTTGAGTAATCGCCGGTACCGGTCGGCAGACCGATTGCCGCAAGAGTAGCCGCTCCGGCTATTCCGTCGGCGGTCAAGCCGTTTTTACGCTGAAATTCCTTAACCGCCGCCACTGTTTTTGAGCCGTATATGCCGTCCACGCTGCCGCTGTAATAGCCCCAGTTTTTCAGCCGGGTCTGAATATTTATAACCTCCTGTCCCTGCGAGCCTAATTTGGACAGCGCAAACGCGCTGCTTTCCGTAAATACGCAGGTCAATATAAACGCGAGAGCAACCGACGCTATTTTTTTGAAAACAGATATATTTTTCATAAGAAAACCCTTTCTGATGTAATATATATCTATTTTAACAATTATTTGAGTTTTAATACATACTGTCGGGTAATTCCTTTTTAAAGGTTCTCGCAAGCGTAAGCGCGCATATTTTTCCGGCTCCCGAATTGTTTAGGGCGCCGGCGCAAAACCTGAGAGTATTGCCGGTTGTACAAATATCGTCAAAAATAAGTATACGCTTGTCTTTGACGTCCGCGGAGCAAGAGAACGCGTCCCTGACGTTTTCGGTTCTTTCCCTCATGCTGAGCGTGGACTGCTTTTTTGTCGCGCGGACGCGTAAAAGCACGTCCGTGCGCATTGGTATACCGATATGCTCCGCCGCTCCCGCGCATAAAAGCTCGGATTGATTATAGCCTCTCTCGTTCAGTCTTTCGGGGTGCAGCGGCACGGGGATAAGCATGTCAAAGCCGTCCCATATGCCGAAGGAGTCCAGGTATTCGTACATAAGCCGCGACAGTAATCCCGCGTACGATCTTTGACCGTTGAATTTAAAATCAATTATAGCGCGGCGTATGCCGCCTGTGTACTCAAACGGCGAGAGCAAATAGCTTACAGAGCCGACGCCCTCAAAAGGCTGTGACGGCGGGGATTGACAAAGCGCGGCATAGCAAGCGCGGCATACGCCGATTTTCCCGTCAAGAAGGAGCGCCGTATCGCGGCGCATACGCTCGCCGCAGAGTATGCATACGTATTTTTCGTTAAGTCCGGAAATTTTAAACATGGCATTACCACCGCTTTTGAGGACATTTGCCATCCGCAAGCCTTGCGCGTACCTGCATAACGCAGCCGCACACGCCGCAGGTTGAACCGTACAGCAGTCTGCCACATTCGGAGCAGACCTTAAAGCGCTTTTCGTACAAATCGCCGTCGGCAAGGCGTATGCCCTTCATAGACGCAACCTCGTTCACCATTTTACTTATTTCTTTCTCCGTAAGCGCCGTATGTACGGAGCAGCGTTTGCATACGCGCGTCATCTGACGGTAATTACAGCCGCGCTCATCGCGGGCATAGTGAAAGCAAGCTCGCCGCCGGCAAGAGATATATTAAGAGCCGTTGGCTTAACGGCGTCCGGCGCGTCGAAGGTGTTACAGTCGGTCATATTTTCGGCTGTGATAACCTCCGCTGACACGGACGAAAAGCTGCCGCCGTTAAGCGCGGCGCTCACAGGCTCGTCGGAATTGAGCGAGGTATTGCATATTGAAATCGTGAGCGCGCCGTTCTTTTTTGACGCGGACATGCTGATTTTCGGTATCATCGAGCCGTTTACCTCAAACGCCGACGGGTTGCAGCGCGTGTCCACTCTTTCTCCGTCCATATGACCTTTCATCATTTTAAACAGGTAGTAGGTAGGGGTGAGTATCATTTTTTCGCCCTCGGTGAGTACCATTGCCTGCAGGACGTTCACCATTTGCGCTATATTTGCCATTTTAATTCTGCCGCTGTGCCTGTGGAAAGTATGCAGCACAAGCATACCGCTGATTACATCCCGCATTGTGTTCTGCTGATACAGAAATCCCGGATTTGAGCCGATCTCTACGTCAAACCAGTTGCCCCATTCGTCTACAATGAGCGCGATTTTCTTTTCGGGGTCGTAGCGATCCATAATACTTTCATGCAGACATATATTTTTTTCCATGCGCTCCGTGTCGGCGAGAAGACTGTAATAGCCGTCCTCGTCAAAGCTTGCCGCGCTCCCTTTCCTGTCCCAGTCGACTTCGAAGGTGTAATTGTGCAGGGACAGCGCGCTCATTTTATCAATCAGGTTCCGCATAAGCGCCTCCGTCCATTCCGCGTCGTCGGCGTTAGGACCTCCCGCTATTTTGTATAGCGGCTCCTCGCCATAGTCGCGGATAAATACGGAATAACGCCTGTACAGATCGCAGTAGTATTCCGGGCGCATATTTCCGCCGCAGCCCCAGTTCTCATTACCTAAGCCGAAAAATTTCAGTTTCCAGGGCTTTTCACGTCCGTTTCTGCGTCGCTCGTTCGCGAGAGGAGAGTTGCCGTCAAAGGTCATGTACTCAACCCAGTCGCGCATTTCCCGTACCGTACCGCTGCCGACGTTTCCGCATATATACGGCTCCGTACCGAGCTGCTCGCAAAGCTCAAAAAACTCATGCGTGCCGAAGTGATTATTCTCGACCGCGCCGCCCCAGTTTGTATTTACCATGCACGGACGGTTGTTCTTGTCGCCTATACCGTCGCGCCAGTGATAATCGTCCGCGAAACAGCCGCCGGGCCAGCGCAGCACGGGAATTTCCAGCTCGCGCAGCGCGTTTACAACGTCCTGACGAATACCGTTTTTATTGGGTATATTTGAATTATCCCCGACGTACAGTCCTTCATATATGCAGCGTCCGAGATGCTCCGCGAACTGTCCGTAAATATATTTGCTGATTTTTCCTTTTTCCCTGTGTACGTTTATTTCCGCTTTTGTCATTGTGCGCTCCCCGCTTTCACATATAATGTCAGCTTTTATTATACTGTTTAAAAAAACAAAATGCAATAGTGTTTACAAAATAAAAGCTATATAATCTCGATTTGCAGGTTGCGCATGATTTCAAGAGCCATATTGTGCATATTTTTATCGGCGGCGGCGGTAAGGTGGCTGTCGACAATAATTCTCGCCTCCGGACACGCCGCCTTTGCCATAACCGCGTTGGAAAGGACGCATATACTGCTGACCAGTCCGCACAGCTCGATAACGTCATAATTTCCCTGTTCAAGATATTTTGCAAGCTCCAGCGACGGGAAAGCGCTTTTCTCGAAAGAGCGTTTACCCCGCAGCAGCTCCGCCGTGCGGCCGTACAGTCCGTGACCGTCCGTACCCCTTATGCAGTGCCGTACCGGCAGGAATGCGCCCTCGCGCGTTGACAGGTAATCGGCGTCATGCGTGTCGAGGGTGTATACAATCTCGTCGTTTTCGTATTTGCGTATTTTGGCGCAGATACCGCCGTCAAGCAGCTTTGCGTCCTCAAAACCAAGACTGCCGTCCACAAAATCCTTCTGATAATCCACAACGATTAAAATTTTTTTCATAGCTGTTCTCACCTCAATCTTATTATACACAAGCTTGTAACAATATGTCAAAAATATTTCATAAATAAGATTTTTTGTAATCTATATGTAATAAAATTACGAAAAAATCTTGCAATTGAATACAATATATAGTATAATATTAAAGATACTTAAAAAGAACGGTCGGAGGGATTTTCATGTACTGTAAGAACTGCGGCAGACATTTGAAAGAAGGGACGCGCTTTTGTGACCGCTGCGGGCAGTCGGTCAGAAAGAGCGGCGCTGGCGCGGCGTCGGCAAAGCGCCGTGAAATAGAGGCGCTTCAGACTGAGCGTCTTAACAGAAAAAAGCGTCTTGAGGAAAAAGAGGCGAAGCGCGCTCAGAACAAAAAGAGAAAAAAAAGCGGCGGCCGCGCGTTCGGGCTGGCCGTTGTCGTGCTTGCTTTAGCTGTATTAAGCGTGGTTTTGGGATATAAAATAATGTCGCCGTCGCGGAGTACGGACACAATCGCCGCGACGGATACGCCGCAGGCAAGTACAGCGCAGCTTACCGAAACCGCGTCGCCGGATATGAAGACCGGCTATACCTCCATAACAATAGGCAGCATAACCTGCCCTTATCCGTCCGCGTTTCATTCAAATACAGTTTCCGGCAACCAGAAGCTGAACCTTACCGACGCGCTTAGCGGCGCGACGCTTATCGTTACGCAGGAGGGTAAGAGCGGCAGCGTCAACGACCTCATGCGCGAGTTCGCGAGAGAAACCGGCGGCGAGGTGAGCTATTCGAGAGCCGGCTCGGACTGGTACGCCCTTACCGCGGAGGCGGAGGGAAAAATATATCATAGAAAGCTGGCGCTGAGAAACGGCATAGCCGTCTATTATGATTTCACCTATGACGCCTCCTCTACGTCGGCTCAGAAATACGAGGAGTATATCGAGTACATAGACGCCAACTTCAAATAATCAACTTTGCTCCGAGCGTTATAAGCGCGGTGAGCAGTACGGCGGCAAGAATTTTAAAAATAACATGCTTTTTGCGGACAGCCTCTTTCGGCTGTTCGTTTTTTTGCATTTTCTCGATATAGCGGCTCACAATCATTTCCGCATCCTCAATCGCCTTGCTTTCAAGACGCGGATTGTATTCCTTCAGTACGATTATAGCCTGCTTGACATAGGGTGAGGAAAAATTGTCGAGTATCACAACTCTTTGCGTCATTTCTTTCATTGTGTCAGCTCCGTTTTAATTTGCGTTTTTTGTCTTTCCTATTATTTCCGAACATACTCCGCCGTATACATGAGAAAAAAATAACTGTAATAAAATGTAAATTAACAGCATATAATTACTAATAAATGGAAATATTACAACAAAAAAGCAATAATTTTGCAATAATTGAAATTATTTTGTAATAAAGTTGTAATAAAACTATTGACATTGTAATATTTTTGTAGTATACTAACCAATGAACTATGAAAGGGGTTTTACTTTTATATGACAGTACAAGAGAAAATAAAACAGGAAACGCTTATAAAAATACGTGAACGGCGCGCGGTGAAAAGCGCCGCGCGGGAAAAAAAGAAAAGGATAACAAGGGTAACGGCGGCGGCGACGCTTACGGCGGTAATAACAATTGCGCTCGGTACGGTGTACAACGCGGGAGCGAAGGAGATAACCATAACCGAGATTGACGAGTTCGCCGGCATAAATGAGTCGAGAACGGTCAGGACAAGAAACGATATAGTCGGGGACGTGCTTGAAGAGCACGGCGTAGACATAGGCGAAGCCGACAAGCTCAATCTGCCCGCCGAGCAGGAGGTCAAAGACAGCGAAGACATTGTTATAAAGCGCGGCAAGCTTGTGAAAATAAAAGTCGGCGACCATGAGAGAACGGTGTCTGTAACAAAAGCGGATGTAAAGGACGCTCTTGTCGAGGCGGGGTATATTCCCGGCGAATACGACTGCATAAATTCGAGCGGCGACGTCATATCCGAGGGTGAAACAATAGAGCTTGTTTCCGTAAGCTTTGAGCAGGAAATCATTCAGGAAAAAATAGAACGCGGCGTCGAGTATACCGACGACCCGGCTCTTCCGGAGGGAGAGGAAAGAGTCGAGGACGAGGGCTGCGACGGCATAAGAGAAGTAGTCGTAAAGGTTACATACCGCAGGGGCGGCGAGGAGTCGCGCGAAACTATAAGCGAGGAGGTAACGGCGGAGCCGCGCAGTAAGGTAATCGCGCGCGGTACCGCGCAAGCGGCTAAAAACAGTTCCGCCGCGGATTCAGGCGACGGCGGCGTCGTAGACGGATACAGATATAAAAAGAAAATTATGATGACGGCGACCGCGTATTCGACCTCGCCGTCGGAAAACGGAGGATATTCGGTGTCGGCTATGGGAAATCCGCTGAGCTACGGTATCGCTGCGGTTGACCCGTCGATTGTGCCGCTCGGCTCAAAGCTGTACGTAACGTCGGCGGACGGCTCGTGGACATATGGGACCGCGAGCGCGGAGGACACCGGAGGAGCGATAAAGGGCAACAGAATAGACCTGTGCTATGGCTCCGACGCGTCAGGCTTCGGCAGAAAAAGCTGCATTGTATACATACTTGAATAGAGTACGAAAATTTCAGCCCGCGGATAAAATAAAATTTACTTACACACTGAAATAGCGGCCGTGCGCGTATTGCGGCGGCTCTTATTTCGCGTGTTATAAATTTCTTGCAATCGGGCGGCTGTTATAGTATAATTTTAGAAAGAAAATCTATAAAAGCCGATTGGAGAAAGTAAATGATAACAGTAGCAAATGTAAGTCTGGGCTTCAACGGACAGAACCTTGCTGCGGAGAATAAAGCTGACAGCGTAAACACCTACACCTATGATGTAACCG
>CAZWMB010000029.1:0-19080 GCA_964634635.1 uncultured Lachnospiraceae bacterium | reverse complement strand
GGTCGGCAACAACGTAAAGGTTTATCAGAAAATTGTCGAAGGCTCAAGAACAAGAACTCAGATGTTCGAGGGTACAATTATTAAGGTTCAGGGCGGCGGTATCGCCAAGACATTTACCGTAAGACGTGTTTCATACGGCGTAGGCGTTGAAAAGACTTGGCCCGTAAACTCGCCCAACATTGAAAGGATTGAGGTTTCAAGAAAAGGAAAAGTCAGACGTGCAAGACTTTACTATCTGCGTGACAGAGTCGGTAAGGCTGCCAAGGTTAAGGAAAGAATATAAATTTTCTGAGGCATCGAAAGGGACATGCATTTGTCCCTTTTTTATCTATTATAAAATAATTGCATCTAAAAATTAACATTTTATTAATAGCTATGTAAAATATTTATGGTAAAATTATTGTATCAATTTAGGGAGGGTATATAAAATGAGTGAAACAGAAAAAAATACAGGCGTAAAGGGCGGAGAAAAGCAATTCAGTATTCTTCATGAAATCTGGGAATGGGTATATACAATAGCAATAGCCGTTATTATCGCTCTGCTTATAAAAATGTTTATATTCGACGTGGTGCGCGTGGACGGGTCCAGCATGTACCCTACACTGGTTGATAATGACAGACTTATTGTCACAAAGCTCGGCTACACGCCTGAACAGGGCGACATAATCATACTTGACAGCGCATACAAGAATCGCGAGGAATATTACTCGGAGCTTGCCGCGGCAAAGGGTGATACGGAATTTGGTTTTTTTGACAGACTGATGGCTCAGAAGGATTTGCCTTCAAATCTAAAAAAGAGATATTATGTAAAAAGAGTTATAGCTCTGCCGGGTCAGACCGTTGATTTGGTGGACGGAAAGGTATACATTGACGGCGAGAAATACGAGGAGAAATATTATGACGGCATGACCACATCAATAGACTCCACGATTGAATACCCCGTCACTGTTGAGGACGGTCATGTGTTCGTCATGGGCGATAACAGAACCCGCAGCAAGGACAGCCGTTCCTCGGAGCTGGGTCAGGTACCGTACAAGGCGATACTCGGTAAATCACAGCTGCGTATATGGCCCTTTAACGCAATCGGCAGAACAAAATAATTGAAGTAGGTATGCAGAATAATATACAGTGGTATCCCGGTCATATGACCAAAACAAGGCGTATGATTGAGGAAAACCTTAAACTGATAGACGTAGTGATTGAAATCCTCGACGCCCGTATTCCATATTCCGGACGCAATCCGCATTTTGACGATATCATAAAATACAAGCCCCGGCTTCTTGTAATGAACAAAACCGACTTGGCTGACAGGGCGCGTACAAGGGAATGGATTGAATGGTACAGAACGCGGGGGCTGAGGGTCGTCCCAATAAGCTGTGCCACCGGTATGGGTATAAATACGGTTATTTCCGAGGCGCGCGCAGTCGTACAGGACAAAATCGACCGTGACAGGGAAAAGGGCAGAAATCGTACCCTTAAGCTAATGATGGTTGGTATACCTAATGTCGGCAAATCCAGTCTTATAAACAGTCTTATAGGAAAGGCAAGCGCAAAAACCGGAGATAAGCCCGGAGTTACGCGCGGCAAGCAGTGGCTCAGAATAAAGGGCAACGCCGAGCTTTTGGATACGCCCGGTATTTTGTCGCCAAAATTTGAAAGTCAGACGTCGGCGCTAAAGCTTGCCTATACCGGCGCTATCAAAGACGGTATTATGAATACAGAGCTTTTGGCGTATTCGCTGTGTGAATATCTGCGTGACAACTATCCCGACGCGCTGTGCGCAAGATACAAGCTTGAAAGCGCGGACGGGCTTAAGGGATATGAAATACTTGAAAATATCAGCAGAAAACGCGGTTTTGTAATTTCCGGCGGCGAAACCGATACGGAGCGCGCCGCGAATATGCTGCTCGACGAGCTGCGCGGAGCAAAAATAGGAAATATAACCCTTGAAACTCCCGATGATATAGAAATGATATAGAAAAAAATATACAATAAAAAGCTGTTTTGCAACTGCGCTGTGAGCAATTTCCCGCAATATAAAAAATCCGGACTGAAAATCCGGATTTTTGTATGGCATTTATCCTATTTAATGATAAATTTATCAAGCTCGCCAATAAACTTATCGCAGTCATCCGAATGTACCTCAACCTTAATAGGCTTTGATAAATCCAAACTGAAAATACCCATGATAGATTTAGCGTCAACAACATATCTGCCGGATGTTAGGTCTACGTCAAAATCATATTTGCTTACAATATTAACGAAGTCCTTTACATCGTTTATAGAGCTTAGTAACAAATTAAATGTTTTCATAATAATATCCTCCTTATTCATGCCTATTAGCCTGTATTGTGTGCAATCCCCTACACATTTATTATAATACAACTTTTTTCCCGATTAGTCAATAGCTATTGGAAATTTTGTGCAATTATGCTATTTATACAGCGCTTTTTTCTATTTATGGCGCTAATTTTACCTCAAAGGCCTGTGAAATTTTCCTCGGTCTTTCTTTTTATAGCCTTTATGTCCGGCTTTAAAAATTCAACGTCGCGGTTAAGAGCTTCGCCGAACCGAACCTTTGCGACCCTTGCCTTGTATATACACTCTGCGTATAAAAATACAAAAGTAAATACAAGCTGTATTTTTTTTATATTACTATTGCGTTTAACGTGAAAATTTTATATAATTATAAAAATGATATTTTGAAGGGTATGACTTATGAAAAAAGCGGCATTTTACACACTCGGATGCAAAGTAAATCAATACGAAACCGAAGCGATGGCGGAGCTGTTTTCATCCGCCGGATATAAAATATGCGATTTTTCGGACAAGGCTGACGTGTATGTTATCAACACCTGCTCGGTAACAAATGTCGGAGACAGGAAGTCGCGTCAGATTATTCGCCGCGCAAAAAGGAACAACCCCAGCGCTGTAATTGCGGTCACCGGCTGTTACGCTCAGACAGCGCCCAAGGAAGTATTGTCAATCGAGGGCGTCAGTATTGTAATCGGGAATAACGACAGGCACAATATCGTGTCGCTCGTGGAGGATGCCGTCGCGTGTTCGGGAATAAACCACGTGTCTGATATAATGAGCTGTCATGAGCTTGAGAAATTGCGCGTAAAAAATTATTCTAACAGAACAAGAGCGTTCATAAAGGTACAGGAGGGATGCAATCAATTTTGCTCCTACTGTATTATTCCCTACGCGCGCGGACCGGTAAGGAGTCGTCCTAAGACTGAGGTCATTGACGAGATATATGAACTGACCGCGAACGGTTTCAAGGAAATTATTCTTGTGGGCATACACATTGCCTCTTACGGCACGGATATTGGCAGTACCTCCCTCGCCGATCTCATTGCTTCGGTAAATGAAATCAGCGGCGTGGAGCGTATACGTCTGTCCTCGATTGAGCCTATGACTCTGAACCGCGGTTTTGTTGAAAAAATAAAGCATGCGGAAAAGCTGTGTCACCACTTCCACATCTCGCTTCAATCCGGCTGTGACGCTACTCTCAGACGTATGAACAGAAAATACACCACCGCTCAGTTCAGGGACATAGTCTACGGTCTTCGCGAAGAATTCGACGACGCGGCAATAACCACAGACATCATGGTGGGTTTTCCGGGGGAGACTGACGAGGAATTCTCCGAAACCCTCTCATTCGCACACGAAATACGCTTTGCCGACGCGCATATTTTTCAATATTCACAGCGGCGCGGTACTCCGGCTGCAAAAAGTCCCAATCAGGTTCCGCCCAAGACAAAGGAGCTGCGCAGTAAGCTGATAACCGCTGAAACCACAAAAACACGCGATGAATTTTTAAGCCGTTTTATCGGTAAAACCGTGCGGGTGCTTTTTGAGCAATCGGTTTCGGACGGTATTTTCGAGGGTAAAACCGACAACTATATAACCGTACGCGCGCCGTCCGCGGAAAATCTGAAAGACCGGTTCAAAAACGTACTGCTTGAAAGCATGTCGGACGGTGTTCTTAAAGGAATAATTATTGATTAACACAAAGGCGGGGACACTAAATTCAACTTTAGTGTCCCCGATAAATCGGAGTCTGTTCGCATAAAATAAATACGCGTATATACGTTTATGTGAACGAGTACTAAAATACAAAGTCAAATTCGAGGTCGCCTATACGTACCGTATCGCCCTCCCTTATTCCCATATTTATCAAATCCTCTATAACTCCCCGCTTTAAAAGCATACGCTGAAAATATTGCAGCGACTCGCGGTCTGAGAAATTTATTCCGCCTCCAACCGCCTCGATCCACGAGCCGGAAACTACGTACGCCTCGTTATCGCGCGAGATTTCATATCCTTTTTCGTCACCGAGCGTATATTCCTCCTCTATGCTCATTTCAGGCTCGAATACCGTTATGGGCGGCAGCTTGGTTAGCTCCTCATATGTTTTATTCATAAGCTCGCTGACGCCCTTGCTCGTCGCGGCTGAAATTTCAAATACCTCAATACCCCTCTTTTTCATTTCCTCAAGGAACGTTTTATACGCTCCGGCGTCCTGTATAATATCGGTTTTATTCGCGACAACTATTTGCGGACGCTCCTCAAGCTCCATATCATACTTTGACAGCTCGCCGTTTATTATATCAAAATCCTCCGCGGGATTTCTTCCCTCTGTACCGGATACATCTATAATATGAAGCAATATTCTCGTTCTCTCTATATGGCGCAGAAACTCATGTCCAAGACCTATGCCCTCGCTCGCGCCTTCAATAATTCCCGGTATGTCCGCCATGACAAAGCTGCGTCCGTCGCCCAGGTCTACCACGCCGAGATTTGGCTCAAGAGTTGTGAAATGATAATTTGCGATTTTAGGGTCAGCCTTAGTTGTCGCTGAAAGCAACGTTGATTTACCCACGTTAGGGAAACCCACCAGACCCACGTCGGCAAGCAGTTTCAGTTCAAGCGTGATTTCACGCTCGTCGCCGGGCTGTCCGTTTTTGGCGAAGTTAGGAGTTTGCCGCACGGCTGTCGCAAAATGCGCGTTGCCCCAGCCGCCGTTACCGCCGCGGGCGATAACGGCCTCGCGTCCCGTATCCGACATGTCCGCTATCACTCTGCCCGACTTCGCGTCGCGAATAACCGTACCCGGCGGTACCTTTATGGTTATGTCCCCGCCGTTGGCGCCCTTTCTGCGCTTACCCGCGCCGTCCTCACCGCTTTGCGCCGTGTATTTTCTCTTATATTTAAAATCCATAAGCGTTGTCATACCCGGCTCCGCCTTAAATATTACATTGCCGCCTCGTCCGCCGTCGCCGCCGTCCGGTCCGCCGGCCGCGACATATTTCTCGCGGCGAAAGGAAATAGCGCCGTTGCCGCCGTTGCCGGCTTTTACAAATATCCTTGCCTTATCTGTAAACATAATATTCTCCTTTTTTGCTTTTATCTTTAATATTGTATCGTATTTCCTGAAAAAATACAATATTTTTTTACTCCGGTTCTTATTAAATTCATCTTTTTTATCTTTTTTCATTTTTTCTCCGTCGATAATTCTTGCCGCAACAGCGCTTCCTTAATGTCTGTAATGTCTGTAAAAAAACGCAAAAAATTTCCGGAATACAAGGTATTCCGGAAAGATTCGCAATTTCAAAAACTAATCGGCATAGACGCTGCACTGCTTTTTATCTCTGCCTCTTCTCTCAAACTTAACTCTGCCGTCAATCAGCGCGAAAAGCGTATCATCGCTGCCGATACCGACATTGTTACCCGGATGAATTTTTGTTCCTCTCTGTCTTACAAGGATATTACCGGCAAGAACAGCCTGTCCGTCGGCACGCTTTGTACCGAGTCTTTTGGACTCGCTGTCACGGCCGTTTTTTGTACTACCCATACCTTTTTTATGAGCCATTTAAAACACCTCGCTATCTTTGCAAATAAATTGTCCGCGCGTAAAATTAAGCGTTAATCTTTGTAATCTCAACCTTTGTGAAGGGTTGTCTGTGTCCCTTTTTTTTACGCTCGTTTTTCTTTCTTTTCATCTTAAAGACGTAAATTTTCTTAGCTCTGCCGTTCTTTACGACCTTAGCCTCAACCGTCGCGCCGTCAACCTTTGGCGCGCCTACCTTTACGTCCTCGCCTTCGCCGACCATAAGCACCTCGTCAAAGGTAACCGCCTCGCCTTCCTCGGCGCCGAGCTTTTCAACGAATAGCGTGTCGCCCTCTGAAACCTTATACTGCTTACCGCCTGTCACAATAACTGCGTACATACTGTTACACCTCCTGCGTTATATTGAAGACTCGCTGTCGCGGGTACCGCGCGGTACGCGGATTTATAACCTGTTCAATGCGGTCACTGGTGGATTATAACATAAAATACGCAATATGTCAAGTTTTTTGCAAAAAAATTATCATTAAATTATCATTAAAATTACGTAAAATTATCATTCATCCTTTATATTTATTATTGTTCCCACGGACGGCTTGGGGAATACGCTGACCGTCCTCTCAGGCAGTCTTTCTCCCACTGCGGTTATATTCCGTATTTGCTCGACCCTGACATGGTTCACCACGAACATAACATCCGCTCTTCCCTCGTTTACCGCCTTGTAGCAGGAGTTATAGCTCCTTGATACATGGACATACTCCTCGTATTCCTCCTCGCCTATACGCATAACATCCTCGATAAGGAGCTTATTGAGCGCGACAATATCCAGCTTGCAGAATTCCTTGGACATCTCCGGATAAATTTCCTTCTTTATGTAGTCGGTATCCGTGAGAATCATTCTGTAGAAATAATTTCCGCCGCAGTACGCCGCAATCCTCGTTTCCGGCTTTACTGTCACAATCTGCTTTACCATAGTTTCCACGAGCGAGTCGTCGCCGGTATCCACTATAATTTTCTCTACCTTGAAATGATCCTGCGCGCCCGCTATGAAGTACGCTTCGTTAAAGCTTTTTTTAGCCTTTACAGAGCGGTGTATCGGCATCACAACCAGTCCGTCCGAATTGGTGTTCGACAAGGACATCATCATGTAATTGTACGGCTCCTTGCCGGTATGGTTCGGATTATTCGCTTTCATATAGTTCCTGTACTTCAGACAGGTTTCATACCGTGTCTGACCGTCCGTGATGTACAGAGTCATATCCTTAAAGCGGTCGACAATAAAGTCCACAGTAGGCTTATAGGATATTTTCCACAGCCGCTGCTGGACGCTCTCGTCCGTGGAAAACTCGACATCCGGCTCCTCCTCGCGCAACTCGTTCACCAAATTAAACAAATCCTTTTCCTTTTCCACATATATACAGTTAATCATACTTATATCCGCGTTTGTAGCGGCCAAAAGCTCATATCGGTCCGACAATGAAACCTCGTGAGGATTTTCGCAGGGCATAATTGAACCGCCCGTATCCTCAAGCTCCACAAGCGCTACAAAGCTGGTGTTTGAGTACGGTGTTCCGCCCAGGTCTATGGTTTGCTCATACATATAAATCACCGGCTCCTCGTCGCGCACAAGCACGCCGCTCTCAATCCACTTGTCAAGATAGTCCTTAGCCCGTGTAAACACGTTGTTTGTATCCGTATCGGTATCAAGCTTTCTGCCGGAAAAAAGTCTTACCGCGTTGTACTCGCTTTTTTCGTAAAATCTGTCCTTATCCTCTTTAATCATATTATAATAAGGTTCCGAAACAACGGAGCCGATATTTTTAATTTTTTCCGTGTTATATCTATATCCCCTGAAGGGCTTGATGTTTGCCATTGCTTCTCTCCCTTTCCCAAACGGTTAAAATTATCTATTATATTATATATTCCCTGATTACTTTAGTCAATATTTTATTTTGTTAAATTTGTTAAATTTTCTTTACAGGCGTTTTTTGTATACTAAATCAAAAATTCTCTGGTGTATTAAGTATCTGTTTGCCGAATAATAAATATGCGCTTAAAAATTAAAAAAGGAGGAGAATAAAATGAACAATCTTTCCGGATTTGTTAAGGGTATGGCAACAGGACTTGTAGTCGGGGCGGCCGTTACTATGATTGCAGACCCTATGTCTGACCGCGAGCGTCATAAGCTTGCCAAGAAAACCGAGGGTATTTTCAAAAATATCGGCTCTGTTATTGACACGACTATGCATATGATGCACTGATAGCGTGAAAGCGAAAAACCGCCGCGCTCAAAGCGGAGTACTCGCAGGACAGTAAACAGTCAAGATTTACGATTAACGGCGTCTGTTTGGCGAAATTAAAAAAAATGGGCAAGCGGCATCCGGCTTTAGCCGGATGCCGCTTGCCGTATACGACAATGCTGCGTCAAAATAGCGCCTTTCAAAAATATTGCGCGAAAAATCTCTTGAAAAATGTATTTTTCGTCTATGCAAGGCTTGTTTCAAATATTGTAAATATTGCAAATATTGCTTTTTGGCTTTGGAAACTATTCCATAGGTAAATTTTGTGTTATAATTATTGCTGACGCGAGGTGTAATATTATGCGTATTTTCAAAACGAACATGTCTAAGGATTTATTTATGCGCGACGGCGCGTACAGCGAGCAGTATCTGTCGCGGCTCAAAAGCGGGTACGAACAGTACGCGTCCTCTCCTCTGCCCGTCCTTACGGACGAGCTTTTCTCGGAGTACGCGCACACCGGAAAACGCCTCGGCTATGAAAAAGTATATTTTAAACGCCGGACAATGCTGCGCGACTTCGCGCTTACAGCGTGGCTTTACGGCGACAGCGACGCGTTATCGCGTCTGGAGGAGATAATGCGCTCGGTATGCGCGGAGCGTACATGGGCGCTGCCCGCTCATATAAATAACGGAGAGCGGACCATTGACCTGTTCGCGGCGGAAACCGCTCAGACAATGTCGGAGATTATATCCCTTATGGGCGACTCACTATCGCCGGACGTGACGAAGCTCTGTGTACATGAAATACGCGGACGGATAATTGAACCGTTCGCCAATCGTAAAGAGCCGTACGGCTGGGAGCTGTCAAAAAGCAACTGGAGCGCCGTATGCGGCGGCTGTATCGGTATGGCGGCAATATATCTCATTGACAACGATAACCGACTCAGGGAGATAACCGACAGCCTGACAGTCTCATTCTCCCGCTACGCCGACGGTTTTACGGACGACGGCGCTTGCGCCGAGGGCCTGTATTACTGGAACTATGGAATGATGTACTTCACGGCGTTCCTTGATTTGTACAGGCAGCGTATGGGCGGGAATTTTCCGGTAAATACCGATAAGGTAAAAAAAATGGCGGAATTCGCGGGTAAATGCCGTATGGGAAACGGAGTCAGCGTCAGCTTTTCCGACAGCTTTGAACGCGCCGGAATTTATTCGGGGCTGTCGCACAGACTGCACGAATTATACGGCGCTCCTATACCCGGCGACGGATACCTCTTCAATTTTTTCGACGACAAGTGCGGAAGATGGTGCGGAGCCGTACGCGACATAGCATGGCATACGGACGCAGCGCCGTCGGACGCGCGGATAGGCGCGGTTTTGCCATCGGCTCAGCTTGCTGTTATAAAAAACGGCGGTTTCCGCGCGTCTTTCAAGGGCGGAAATAACGGCGAGCCGCATAATCACAATGATATAGGAACAATATCGGTCATGAAGAACGGTAATATGCTCATATGCGACCTCGGCGCGGGCGAGTACAGCGCAGACTATTTCTCGGACAAACGCTACAATATATTATGCAACCGCTCGTACGGTCACAGCGTGCCTATAATCGACGGCAGGGAGCAGCGCGCCGGCAAGGAATTCGCGGCGGACGGTTTCAGGGCGGCGGACGGCAGTATCGGAGCCGACATAGGCGGCGCGTACGGCACGGACGTAAAATGCCGCAGAAGTATTGAGTGTTTCGGCAGCGGAATAATACTCCGCGACAGCTTTGAAGCAAGTAAAAACACTCCCGTAACGGAGCGTTTCATAACGCGTCTTGACGCGTCCGTAAACGAGAATACCGTTGAAATATTAAGAAACGGTTTGAGGCTCGGAAGTATAAAAACAGATAAATGCTGTAAAATAAGCGTAAAACAGTATACTCATATTGAGCATGACGGTACGCGAAGTAATATAAGAGCTGTCGATTTTGATTTTAACGTCATTGGAAATGAAATATTTTCTATTGAAATTTTATAAAAATCATTATGATTTTTTGTTAAAAAAGTAGAAATAAGGGTATAAAACGCCAAATAAATCAATATGTGTTTAAAGTTGTACAATGCGTTGAATTTTGCTGCTTGAAAAACTTGGAAAAGATGCTAAAATAACATTAAAGTTAGGAGGAACGCCAATGTCGAAAACTCTTATAAAGGAAATTAAGAACGTTTCGCTGATAACCGTCCTGCTCGGAACGTTTCAAATTCTTATAACGGTTCCGATTGGATACTTCGGTATTCCCGCCCTGCTTGGAACACTTCTGGGAATGGCGGTTGCCGTTGTGAACTTTTCATGTATGGGAATAATTCTTGAGCGTTCCCTATCGAACTCAAAAATCACCGCCGGATTTGTAAGCGTAGGTTATATACTGCGTCTCGCGATAATTGCGGCGGCTATAATATGGGCCATGAAGGCGAGCTATCTCAACTATGTCTGCGCAGCGATACCGCTTTTATTCCCTCAGATTTCAATATTTATTATAAATTCCGTCAGAAGAAGGAAAAATAAAGATGAACGGACCTAAGGTTATATTTACTCTTTTCGGAAAAATAAAGATTACCGAGAGTATAGTCAATATGTGGATTATAATGGCGGCGCTTACCATAGCGTCCGCAATACTTACGCGCGGACTCAGAATGAGAAATCCCTCAAAAAGACAGCTCGCTCTTGAAAAGCTTGTGACAATGCTGAACGGGCTTGTCGCCGACGCCATGGGAGAAAGCTATATAGCGTTCGCCCCGTATATCGGAACTCTTTTCCTTATTTCCATAGCGGGCAGTCTGTCGTCGCTTCTTACAATGCGTCCGTACACCGCCGACCTTAGCGTTATACTGTCATGGACAATCGTGACGTTTCTGCTGATACAGGCGAATAATATAAGGAACCGCGGCATACTCGGATGGATTAAGTCGTTCACGCAGCCGGTCGGGTTTATAACTCCGCTTAATATTATAAGTGAAATAGCAAACCCAGTATCAATGACCTTCCGTCATTTCGGAAACATTGCCGCCGGGCTTGTAATAACCTCGCTTGTATACAGCGGCCTTGCCTATCTCAGCGCCGCGGCGCTGTCGTGGATACCTAATGATTTTCTCGCGGCGGCGCCGATTTTTCAAATCGGCATACCGGCGGTACTGTCAATATATTTTGATTTGTTCACCGGCTTTTTGCAGGCGTATATATTATGTATGCTTACGATGGTGTTCATGAAAATGAGCGGTGAGTAGAAAAAATACTATTTACCGTAAAATAAAACGAAAAGGAGATAAAAAGCATGGAAAAAGCAATTGTATTAGCAGCTTCGGCAATAGGGGCGGGTATAGCCATGATAGCGGGAGTAGGCCCCGGAATAGGACAAGGCTTTGCCGCCGGCAAGGCCGCGGAGGCTGTCGGCAGACAGCCGGAGGCAAAGGGCGCGATTACCTCGACAATGCTATTTGGCTGCGCGGTCGCGGAGTCTACCGGTATTTACGGACTTGTCGTAGCTCTTATACTGCTGTTCGCGAACCCGCTGATAGGCTTGCTGTAACGGTGTAAGCCGGACATAATCCTATGTGAGGAGGCACATAAATGAACGAATATCTTCCATTTGTGTCCATTGACATATGGACGACAATATTCAGCTGGGTAAATCTTCTTATTCTGTTTCTGCTTTTAAAGCGCTTTCTGTTCAAGCCGGTAAATAAGATATTATCTGACCGCGCCGCTGAAATAGAGGGCGCCTACCGGGAAGCGGAGGACTCACGCCGTGAGGCGGAGGACATAAGGATTGAATACGACAAAAAGCTCATGTCAGCGGGAAACGAGGCGGACTCTATTATAAAATCCGCTGTTGACGCCGCGTCACGGCGTTCGGAAAGCATAATCAGCGACGCTGAAAAGCAGGCTAAGATAATCGAGGAACACTCGCGCGCGCTTATAGCAAAGGAAAAGAGCAGCGCGCTTGAAAGCGTCCGCGCGGACGTCGCCTCAATGGCGGTTGATATAGCGGAAAGGCTTGTGCGCAGAAGCCTGAATGAAGAGGATGATGAAAAGTTAATTTCAGACATAATCGACAAGATATAGGGTCTACGGGATATAGGTGATAACAATGCTTAAAACATATGGAATATCGCTCTACTCTCTCGCGGAGGAGGAGGGCGTCACGGAAACAATTCTATCTGAAATGCGGAGTATATCTGAGCTTTTTAACGCGCACCCCGATTATGTTAAAATACTCGACTCTCCGCAAATCGCCGGAGGTGAGCTTATGGAGATACTTAACGAAGACTTTTTTGAAAGAGTGAGCCGGTACACGCTCAACTTCCTGAAAATTCTGTGTGAAAAGCACATGGTGCATTGTCTGGACGAATGTCTGAAGGAGTATGAACGCCTGTACAATGAGGACAACGGTATACGCCTCTTCGAGGCGACTACCGCCAGACCTATGAAAAAAGGTCTTGTTAAAAAGCTTATCGCCGCGCTTGAGGAAAAGACCGGCGGAAAAATAGTTTTGAAAAGCAAGGTTGACAATGAATGTATAGGCGGTATTATAATAGAGGCGGAGGGTATAAAGCTTGACTCAAGTGTGAAATCCGAGCTTAACAAAATAAAAACAGCTTTGCGGGAATAAGTGACGTGGGAGTTAAAAATGCAGGATTTAAGCAAGGTCATAAAGGACCGTATAAAAAATTATGAAAGCGTTATAAATGTTGAGGAAACAGGGTATATAATCGAGGTAGGAGACGGTATAGCCCGTATACACGGGCTTGACAATTGTATGGCGGGTGAGCTTATAGAGCTTGACGGCTCGGTTATGTCAATGGCTATGAATTTGGAGTCGCACAGTGTCAGCGTTGTTATTTTCGGCGACGATACTCTGATAAAGGAAGGCGGCGGCGCCAAGCGTACCGGAAAGGTCGTGAGCGTACCGGTCGGCGAGGAGTTGATCGGACGCGTTGTGGACGCGCTGGGAAAACCGATTGACGGTAAGGGTACTGTAAAAGAGTCGGAATACCGTCCTATTGAGGCGCCCGCATCGGGAATTATTGAGAGAAAATCGGTAAGCGAGCCGCTGCAAACAGGAATTAAAGCAATCGACTCAATGATACCGATAGGACGCGGTCAGCGCGAGCTTATCATAGGCGACCGCCAGACCGGTAAAACCTCAATCGCGATTGACACGATAATAAACCAGAAAAACGAGGACGTGATATGTATTTACGTCGCGATAGGTCAAAAGCGTTCAACCGTCGCGTCCATTGAGGATACGCTTGAGCGGGCGGGAGCCATGGATTACACAATCATCGTGTCGGCAACCGCGTCACAGGCTCCCGCTCTGCAATATATCGCGCCGTACGCGGGCTGCGCAATGGGTGAATATTTTATGTACAAGGGCAAGGACGCGCTGATTATATATGACGACCTGTCCAAGCATGCTGTCGCGTACAGAACGCTGTCGCTTTTGCTTAGGCGCTCTCCGGGACGCGAGGCGTATCCCGGCGACGTGTTTTATCTTCATTCCAGACTGCTCGAACGCGCAGCGCGGTTGTCTGACGAGTCGGGCGGCGGCTCGCTTACGGCTTTGCCCATTATTGAAACTCAGGCGGGCGACGTTTCGGCGTATATACCCACCAATGTAATTTCGATTACAGACGGACAGATATTTCTCGAAACAGAGCTGTTCCATTCCGGAGTAATGCCGGCGGTAAATTCGGGTATAAGCGTGTCGCGTGTCGGCGGAAACGCGCAGATTAAGGCGATGAAACAGGTAAGCGGAAAGCTTAAGCTCGAATATTCCCAATACCGTGAGCTGCAAGCGTTTGCGCAGTTCGGCTCCGACCTTGACAAGGATACAAAGGCGCGTCTCGCAAAGGGCGAGCGTATAGTCGAGGCGCTGAAACAGGACCGCAGCTCGCCTGTGCGCGTAGCGCTTCAGGTTGCCATAATATACGCGGTAGTAAACGACATGCTTGAGGATGTTCCGGTTGAAAAAATACTCGTGTATGAGCGCGCGCTGTTTGAGTATATCGAAAACAGAGAACACGGTATAATCGACGCGATTGAGTCCTCGGGCGAATTGAGTACCGAAACGGAAGAAAAGCTCAAAAACGCGATTGCCGAATGTAAAAAGTCCTTTAATATAGGATATAATTCATAGTGTGAAAGGGAGGATAATCCAATGTCCGCCTCATCAATGAAAGCCATAAAAAAACGAATAAAAAGTATCGGCTCCACAATGCAGATAACAAAAGCAATGGAGCTTGTCGCCTCGTCAAAGATGCGCAAGGCGTTAGAGCGCGTGGAGCGGTCTAAGCCGTACTTCAATATACTGCGTGAAACGCTTTATGACATTGCCGAATATAACACGGATTTTTCCTCCGTGTTCACGCGACGGACAGAGGGCAGGATTTGTCACATAGTTATAGCCGGCGACAGAGGTCTTGCCGGGGGATATAATCACAATCTTTTTAAATCACTTGACATCGCGGACGAGGATATAATTTTTCCTATAGGCGGAAAGGTTGTTGAATATTTTGACAGCGCGCGCATTTATACCGACGCTTACGCGAAGGCGGAGGATATAACAATGCGGGATTGCCGGGAAATGGGCGGAATTCTTGCCGAAAATTACAAAAATGGCGAATTCACCGCTCTGACTCTTTCCTACACCGGTTTCAGAAACGTGCTTGCGCAGGAACCGAGAACGGAGTATGTGCTGCCTCTGAGGGTTGAGCGTACCGGCAGCGGAAAACACGGAGGCGGTCTGATAATTTACGAGCCTGACGCCGAAACGGCGTTCGGAGAAATAGTACCTTACTATATTTCGGGAATGATTTACGGCGCGGCGTCGGAGTCTGTGGCGTCGGAGCTGTCCGCGAGACGAAACGCGATGAAGGCGGCAACCGATAACGCGTCGGAAATGATAGACAGACTCGGTCTTGAATACAACCGCGCAAGACAGGCGTCAATAACCCAGGAGCTTACGGAAATTACAGCCGGCGCGGAAAACGTGAATTAGAATGGAGATTTGTATGAGCAATATGGGAAAAGTAGTTCAGGTAACGGGACCGGTTATTGATATAAAATTCGATAACGATATGCCCAATATACTGAACGCGATTGAAATAAACAATAACGGAAAAAAGCTTGTCGCGGAGGTCGCGCAGCACATAGGAGATAATATAGCGCGATGCATTTCAATGGGTCCGACGGACGGACTTGTGCGCGGCATAACTGCGGCGGACACCGGTACCGGCATAACTGTTCCCGTGGGTGACAAAACACTGGGAAGGATATTCAATGTACTCGGCGAGGCGGTCGATAATATGCCGCAGCCGGATACTGAGGACAAATGGTGTATATATCGCGACCCTCCGTCATATGACCGTCAAAATCCCACAACCGAAATGCTTGAAACCGGAATTAAAGTTGTGGATCTTATCGCTCCGTACGCCAAGGGCGGAAAAATCGGTCTTTTCGGCGGCGCGGGCGTCGGAAAAACCGTGCTTATTATGGAGCTTATAAATAATGTCGCAAAGGAGAGGGGAGGCATAAGCGTTTTCGCCGGAGTAGGCGAAAGAACGCGCGAGGGTAACGATCTTTATAATGAAATGAAGGAGTCCGGAGTTATTGAAAAGACCGCTCTTGTATATGGGCAAATGAACGAGCCGCCCGGCGCGAGAATGAGAGTAGCGCTGACGGGGCTTACAATGGCGGAGTATTTCCGCGACGAGCGGAAAAAGGACGTACTGCTTTTTATAGACAACATTTTTCGATTTACACAGGCAGGCTCTGAGGTTTCCGCGCTTATCGGACGCATACCGTCCGCCGTCGGATACCAGCCGACACTCTCAACGGAAATGGGTGAGCTGCAGGAGAGAATTACCTCCACCGCCAACGGCTCCATAACCTCCATTCAGGCGGTGTATGTACCCGCGGACGACCTTACCGACCCCGCTCCGGCTACTACCTTCGCGCATCTTGACGCCACAACAGTATTGTCAAGACAAATTTCCTCGATGGGCATTTACCCGGCGGTGGACCCGCTGGAGTCAACCTCGCGCATACTCGCGCCGGACATAGTCGGTAAAGAGCATTATGAGGTCGCGCGGGCCGTACAGCGGATTTTACAGCGTTATACGGAACTGCAGGACATAATAGCGATTATGGGTATGGATGAGCTGAGCGGGGAGGATAAAAATACCGTAAATCGCGCGAGAAAAGTACAGCGATTTTTGTCACAGCCCTTTTCTGTCGCGGAGCAGTTTACCGGTATGCGGGGCAGATATGTACCCGTTAAGGATACGATACGCGGTTTTAAGGAAATTATTGACGGTAAATGTGATGATATTCCCGAATCGTGTTTCCTGTTTGCCGGAGGAATAGACGAGGTAAAAGAAAAGTACAAAAAAATGAGGAGCAGACAATGAAAACCTTTCATTTACAGATAGTGACGCCCGACGGATTGATGTTTGACGACGAAACGGAAAAAGTTATTGTCCGCACAATTGAGGGCGATGTTGGAATTTTAGCCGGTCACGCAAATTACGTATCGCCGCTCGCCGCCGGAACGGCGCGTGTCACGCTGAAAAACGGGGACACTAAAGCCGCTGTCTGCGAGGGAGGCTTGCTGAGCGTAAAAAAAGACGTAACGCGCATCGCAGCGGATACCTTTGCATGGAAAGAGGGGAAGTAGCAAAATGATTTTTTAAAAATCAGACTGCCACAGCCCCTTTCTAAATGAATAAGCCGTCTTGTCCGAGCCTTGCGCTCTTTTTTTTTCTTATTTAAAGGCGGCGGTATTGTTTAATCCGTTCCTTCCTGTCAAAATAATCATTTACCGCCGCGGCGACAGCGCGGCTGTACGCCTTAAATTATGCCGCGCGATATTATCACACAATATATTTATTTGGACTGCCCAAACATCCAATCTCTTACCGCCGGAATTTTATAGCCGTAGTTAAACGACGCGTTATGCTCCATAGTCGTTCCGTCTGTTATGACGGTACCCGCTTCAAAGCGTATCATATTCGCGTCAAATCCTTTGTCTATATGCGCCTGCGCCGCCGTGTTCTGCGCGTCGGCGGAGTCCTGCGCGCTCCATTCGCCGTAGCTGTAAGCTACTCCCGCCGCTTCAAGCATTTCCTTTACCGAGTCCTGTCCGCCCGAAGCGGTGGCGTCGCCGCCGGCAGTGATGTAGAAAAACTTCTTGTCTGTCAACGGCTCTAACTGCTCTATATCCCACTGACCCGATACAAAAAGGGACGCGGCGAACAAATCGGGATATTTGCCGTTGAGATACAGCGACGTCATGCAGCCCATTGACTGACCCGTAGTATATAATTTGTTTGTGTCAATGCTGTATTGTTCGGTAAGCGAATTGATAAGCTTAACGGCTCGTCGGCAGCTCAGGTTGTCGGACGGGCAATGCCGGCCACAGCAGGGGCAGACGTTTTCAGCGTTTTGATTATGCCGCATAGTTTCACCTCCTGTAAATTATTCGGAACTATCCGAGGGGAGCTGCCATAACCCAACCGAAAAAAAGCGCGGAAATCCGAAAATCCGGACTTACGCGCTTTGCTGCTCAATTTAAATGGATTTTATCACAAGGCTGAATTCAAGTCAAGGACTTGGGTGTTTGTTTACAAATTGTTTACAGGTCTCATAAATATTGAATACAGAAATCCCGAACAGGAAAGGCGGGCTTAAATCAAGTCAGGTAAGTAAATTGAAAAAGCTTATGAAAGGTGAGCGTAATTTACATCACACAGAAAATATTCGCTCTTTTCTGAGCGGTTTGAGACTGTCCGACAATTAAATAAGCGGGGGAGACGTCCCCTCGCTTATTTGCGGCTGTTTTAGCGCGGTATTCCTCCGCTTATCTGTTCTTGCTTATAAACTCGACAACATCCTTAACAGCGTCGTCGACTGTCTTTTCAATCGTTTCGCCGCGTCTTTCCTTGTACTCGACAATTCCCTCGCCGCTCTTTTTACCTACGACAATTCTCACCGGAATACCGATTAAATCAGCGTCCTTGAACTTAACGCCGGGACGTTCGTTTCTGTCGTCGAGAAGAACCTCGATGCCGTTTGAAAGTAATTCCGCGTAGATTTTCTCAGCCGTCGCGGTCTGTTCCTCGCTCTTGCTGTTGACGGGAATTACAATCGCGTGATACGGCGATACCGATACGGGCCATATTATGCCGTTCTCGTCGTTATTCTGTTCGATAATCGCCGAAAGACAGCGTGTTACGCCGATACCGTAGCTGCCCATGATTACAGTTTTATTTTCTCCGTCGACGTTCTGACATGTAAGTCCGAGCGCCTCGGAATACTTTGTGCCGAGTTTAAAGATGTGACCGACCTCTATACCCTGAGCGGTTTTTATCGCCTGACCGCACTTTGGACAAGCGTCGCCCTCCTCGATAACGCGTATATCCGCAACAACCGCCGGATCAAAATCACGGCCGATATTGACATTTTTATAGTGCGTATCCGTTTCGTTCGCGCCGATAATGAAGTTCTCCATAAACGTAATCTCCTTATCGGCATACACCGGAATTTTAAGTCCGACAGGTCCCGCAAAGCCAACCTCCGCGTTTGTTATATCACGCACAACCGCGGGAGCGGCAAGCTCCAAATCGCCGATACAGCCGACAAGGTTTTTGAGCTTAACCTCGTTAATTTCCCTGTCGCCTCGTACCATTGCCGCGATATACTTATCATCAGCCTTATAAATAATCGTTTTTGCGAAATTATAGGGCTGAGCGCCTAAAAATCCAACCAATTCCTCAATTGTGCGGACGTTTGGGGTGTGGATTTTCTCCATTGGGAAATTGCCCTTAACCGATGGCTTCTCCGCGGCGACACACTCCGCTTTTTCATAATTCGCCGCGTAGCCGCACGCGTCGCAATACGCGATACCGTCCTCGCCGACAGGCGACTTAACCATAAATTCCT
>CAZWMB010000028.1:0-21002 GCA_964634635.1 uncultured Lachnospiraceae bacterium | reverse complement strand
GTGAAGAGATTATTGAATTTAATTCCTATTTGTGCCAACGCAGGGCTGCGGAATGGAGATTATTATGAAAATTATAAAGTCAGAATTGATTATTGATACTGTAAAAAATATGTGTACAGACGCCAACTGTCATTTGAACGACGATATACGCGACGCTTTACTCAGAAATATAAAAGCTGAAAAATCCGATGTGTCGCGCGGAATTCTTGAAAAGCTTTTGAAAAATTCTGAAATAGCGCGCCGCAAAGAAATACCGATTTGTCAGGATACCGGCATGGCGGTATTCTTTATAGAGATAGGAAAGGATGTATTTATTGAAGGCGACAGCATAACAGACGCTGTGAACAGGGGCGTCGCATTGGGCTATACCGAAGGTTATCTGAGAAAATCCGTAGTTTCCGACCCGCTCAAACGTATCAACACAAAAGACAATACCCCCGCCGTGATTTATTACGATTTTACCGATGGAGATAATATCAAAATCACGTTTGCTCCAAAAGGCTTTGGCAGTGAAAATAAAAGCGCGCTTAAAATGCTAAATCCTTCCGACGGTATTGACGGAGTGATTGATTTTGTTATAGATACTGTAAAAAAAGCCGGTTCAAATCCTTGTCCGCCTATGGTTGTCGGGGTCGGAATTGGCGGCACAATGGATAAGGCGGCGCAAATCGCTAAACTGGCGCTGACACGCGATATAGGAATTTTCCACCCCGACCCTTTCTATGCCAATCTTGAAAATACATTGCTTGAAAAAATAAATAAGCTCGGTATCGGTCCTCAGGGAATGGGCGGTACAACCACCGCGCTTGCGGTCAATATCGAAAAGTACGCTACTCATATAGCGGGGCTGCCTGTGGCCGTAAACATAAGCTGTCACGCGACAAGACATGTTACTGAAATATTATAGACTATAAAACGGTCAGTGTTACCGACCGTTTTTCCATTACTTATTCCGTTTATTCATACGTTTAAGCGGAGCCTTGCCGCCGTCCTTTTCAAGGATGAACTCAATTTGTCTTGAAAGTATATCCGCTCTTGCCGCGATAACTTTAACCGTATCCCCAACAGCGTATATTTTCTTCTTATGTTTTCCGATAAGCATACCGGAATTTTCGCCCGACAAATAATAATCATCGGTCATATTTTCAAGACGCACAAGTCCCTCCAACGTATTATCAAGCTCTACAAACATACCGAAATCGGTTATATTGGTTATTATGCCCTCAAAGCTCTGACCTATAAAGCTCTGCATGTAAGCCGCCTTCATTAAATCATCCACGTCGCGCTCGGTATGCTCCGCGGCGGTTTCACATTCACTCGATCTTCTGCTTGCCTCTGCGGTAAAGGTTTTCATATACGGAATTCTGTCGTCAGTGATTTTTCCGTCAATAAATTCTTTCAATATGCGGTGTACAACTAAATCGGGATACCGCCTTATCGGTGATGTGAAATGACAGTAATATTTAGCCGCCAGTCCAAAGTGTCCTAAATTTTCACTGCTGTACGATGCTTTCATTAGCGACTGCAGCATCATTGATGAAATTACCCTCTCCTCCGGAGTATCCTTAACCGCGTCTATTATCCGCTGCAGGGCTTTTGGATGTACCGGATTGTCACTGTTAATTTTGCCTTTAACCGTCAATCCAAAGCGTGTTATAAAATTACTGAACGCAAGTATCTTTTCAGCGGACGGCGTTTCATGATTTCTATATATGAACGGCAGCTCGGCCCAAAACGCGTATTCGGCAACCGTTTCATTGGCGATAAGCATGAATTCCTCAATCATTTTGTTGGACGCGCCTCGCGGCTCCTTAACAATGTCAGTCGGTTCACCGTTTTCATCCACAATTACACGGCTTTCGGGGAAATCGAATTGTAAAGCGCCTCTTTTTGCGCGCTTTTTGTTTAATATATCCGCAAGCGAGTTCATAAGCTTCAGCGTAGGCAGCATATAATTATATCTTGAGCTTAAATTCGTATCGCCATACTCAAGCATCAAATTAACATTATTATATGTCATTCTTTCACAAGAGCGTATGAGCGATTTGCACAGCTTATGCGAAACTACATTTCCGGCTCCGTCTATTTCCATAAATATCGACAGCGCAAGCCTGTCCTCATGCGGATTAAGACTGCATATACCGTTTGAGAGCTTTTCCGGCAGCATCGGTATAACCCTGTCCGTAAGATAAACGCTTGTACCGCGCTCATACGCCTCCCTATCCAGCGCCGAGCCGAAAGCAACATACTCCGACACGTCCGCGATGTGTACGCCCAAATTATAATTACCGTTACCTAGCAGTGTAAGCGACACCGCGTCATCAAAATCACGGGCCGTGTCGCCGTCTATGGTAAAAATAAGCATATCGCGGAGGTCTTCCCGTCCCTTCAGTTGCGACGTACTCACCTCAGAGGATATTATATCCGCCTCTTTAACGGTTTCCTCATTAAAAGCCTGTTTGATATTATTGCTTATTATAATACCTTCAATGCAGCTTTTAATCGAGTCCGCACTTCCAAGCACGCTTATAATTTTACCGTAAACTTTACCGCCGTCAGAATACTTGATAATATCTGCCGCCGCTCTATCCCCTACTCTCGCGTTCATGGCGTTTTCCGCGGTAATTTTTATCGAGACGCAAATTTGTCTGTTGTCGGGACGCAGATATAAATATTTGTTTTTTTCTTTATATATCACGCCTACTATGGTTGTATTGGCACGTTCGAGTACTTTTATAACTCTCCCCTGTCTGTGACGCCGCTTTGGGGTTTTTCTGTCAGCAATACGCGCAAGCACGCGGTCGCCATGTATAGCGCCGCATGTGTCTTCTCCGGACACATATACGTCTTCGTCCGCTTCGCTGTCGCACACAATAAATGCAAAGCTCCCATTTACACCGCTTGACAGTCTGCCTGTAACTAAATTATCATGCGAACCGACACACGAATATCTGCCCTTTTTGCTTGCATATATTTTTCCCTCATCACAAAGTTGAGTTAAAATTTTAGAAAGCTCTCCGCTGTCGTCTTTGGGCACATCAAGAACTGTCATAATTTCTCCAAATTTCATAGGAACGTATTCCTTTGAGGCTATAAACGCAAATACTTTTTCTTTTCTGTCCATAATTTTCTCCAAGCTTGAATTTCATATAATATTTTACACCTAATATGTAATATGTCAAGAATAATTTTACATATGTAAATTATACCTCTTTTGCAAATTTGTAACCTTATTGTAACATAATTTTTGTTGACGAACACAAGATATAGGGGTATAATATTTTTATGCTATTTTATAATGGGTTTTTAATGAGCAATCATAAAAACTCAAATTAAAGAAAGGAATGAATACGCAAATGAAAAAAAAGAGCATTATTACTCTTTGTTTCGTTGTAGCAATCGCTCTCATACTTAACTACGTTGCGTTTATCGGTATAAACATAGCGGGTATTAAGTATGACGGCATGTTCGGCGAAACAGGCATCAGAAAAGGCATAGACCTTGCCGGAGGCTCGGTTATAACCTTCCAGGCAAACACGGAGTCGCCTACTGACGACCAAATGAAAATTGTTGAATCAATTTTCCAGACACGTATGACAAACGCGGGATATACCGAGGCGCGTATATCGCAGGGTGAAGCGGGCAAAATCACAGTAGAAATTCCTTCGGTATTTGAAACAGACGACGCGGCAAGTCTTCTCGGCGACACAGCCAAGCTGACATTTAACGACGCGGACGGAAACGTAGTTCTTGACGGCGCTACCGATATTAAAGACGCCTCCTATCAGTACGGTAAAATATCCGAAACCGGCTCTGCTGTACATTATGTCAAGGTTGAGTTTGAAAGCGAGGCAAAGCAAAAATTTGCCGACGCCACAGCGGCGGCGGCGAGCGCAAGCGATGGCAAAAACTACATTTCGATAGAAATGGACGGTCAGCAAATTTCCGCTCCGACCGTATCGGAGGAAATTAACTCTGACTCGTGTGTAATATCCGGCAGCTTTACCGCTGAAACAGCCCAGGATCTCGCCAACAAAATAAAGTCCGGTCAGCTGCCGTTTGACCTTACTGTTATTTCACAGGAAACAGTCGGCGCCGAGCTTGGCTCAAATGCGTTACCTACCAGTCTTATGGCGGCAACAATCGGTATCATTCTTATAATGATATTTATGGTTATTATGTACAGACTTCCGGGACTTATCGCAGATATTTCTCTGTTAATTTATGTAGGTCTTATAGGTCTTGCCATGGGACTTACCCATGTAAACCTCAGCTTGTCCGGTATAGCGGGTATAGTTCTTTCGATAGGTATGGCTGTTGACGCTGACTGTATTATATTTGAAAGAATGAAAGAGGAGCTCAAGATAGGAAAATCGATAAGGGCATCTGTATCGTCAGGCTTTGACAAAGCATTTTCCGCAATCCTTGACTCCAATATCACAACAATTATATCATGCATTGTTTTGTATATATCCGGTATCGGCGCTGTAACAGGTTTTGCTACAACGCTTGGTATAGGCGTCGTGCTTTCAATGTTTACAGCTATTGTAATCACGAAGTTCCTTTTAAAACAGCTTGTCGGCATAGGCATTGAAAAAAGAAGTATGTATTATAACGCAAAAGCTAATAAAGGAGGTGCGGCGCAATGATAAAGGATTTGACAAAGAACAGATGGAAATTTGTAGCGCTCCCCGCACTTATAATTATAATAGGTATAGTAATGTACTTTGTACACGGCGGATTTAATTTTGACGTCGAGTTTATGGGCGGTATCAGAATGCAGATAAATATGCATACTGATTTTGATAACAAGGAAGTCGCGGATTTAATTCAGAGCAGTACGGTTGACAGCGTAAACGCGACTGTTCAGACCGGTGACAGCTCGGAAATCGCTGTTATCAAAACACCGCCGGTAGATGAAACGGTTAAAAATGAGATATTCGAGGCTTTGAAGGAAAAATATTCTCTTGCCGACGAAGATTTGCTTTCGGTATCGTCAGCGTCAGCAAGCTTTGGTCTTGAAATTCAGAGAAAGGCTTTGCTGTATACCCTGCTCGCCATAATCTGTATACTTATATATATAGCTATACGCTTTGAGTGGAGAAGCGCGGTTATGGCGGTTATAGCGCTGGCAATCAATGTTATCATAATGGCGGCAATGTACACCGTAACAAATATTCCGCTTAATACAACCTTTATAGCGGCAATGCTTACCGTCGTTGGTTATTCAATAAATAATACCATTGTTATTTTTGACAGAATAAGAGAAAACCTGAAATCACGCAAGAAGGACGAAACCATTGAGGAAATGACGGACAGAAGCATATATGAAACGCTTGGACGTACTATAAACTCAACCGTTACAACGCTTATTACAATAGTTCTTATATACATTCTCGGTGTTTCAACTATAAAGGATTTTGCTCTGCCACTGATTGTAGGTATTATTGCCGGAGCTTATACTTCAATATTTATTGCAAGTACTTTCTGGGCCGCATGGAAGGAATCTGATATGAAAGCAAAGGCTTTGGCAGCGCAGGAAAGAAAAACAGCAAAGAAAAAAAAGTAATTATAAAAAATATATTTTAGTGACAATCGGCTCTGTTGAGCCTGTTCCGGACTGTATACAAACAGGCTGTGCCGCAAAAAACACAGCCTGTTTTTTGCGTACAGTCTAAATGCTCCTTTTCCCACGCCAATATTTTCTTCCCCGGCGACGACGCGCCTATGCCTCGGCACGCTTTCATTCCGCGTCTGCCGTAATTCGGCGAAGCCCGTCCGCAATCAAACGCTTTTTTGCGGTTCCTCCGCTCGACGCGGCGTTAAAATCCGTAGGCCTTATTGTAAACCTTATTTTTGAATATTTTTCCATAAAGTATTGCAAAATATGACATGGGGGTGTATAATATACTTGTCGGAGCGATCCGGCAACACAATCAAGCTACAGAGTAGGCGTATGCGCGTAAAGTGCGGAATGAACGGGGAGTTGTCATTCCGACGAAAAGACGTTCCTTCGGAACGGCTTGCGGTGCGTATGCCGCATCCCGCTGAAAAAATGGTATACATCTCTTTTTTTGGCAATTGTTTGATTGCCGAATTTCTTACGGAGGTGTTTTTTAATGTTTGAAAAAATCAGCGCGTCAGTGAAAAATCTGACCGCCACAAGAGGACTTGTACTCGCGGCTATGCTGCTGGCGGTCTACGCCGTACTCGGTATTTTTAAAATACCCATCCCCCCCTCTTCTCTGGAAAACCGTCTTACCCTTACCTTTACCGCCACCTCGGCGGCGGGTATAATTCTTGGGCCTGTGCCGGCGCTCCTCGTCGGCGCGCTCGGCGATATTCTCGGATATTTTTTTAACCATGGCGGAGGGGCGTACTTCCCCGGCTTTTCCATTTCCGCGGCGCTGGGAGGATTTATTTACGGTATATGCCTGTATCGGCGCGAACCCAAAACCGCCTTTTGGTGGACTCTGCTCTCCGTGCTGCTTGTAACGTTTTTTGTCAACATACTCCTTAACACCTTCTGGCTTATGATTATGTATCAAAAGGCGTATTCTATATTCGCCGCAGCCCGTATAATCAAAAATCTCGCGCTGTTGCCCTTTCATACAGCGATAATTTTTACGCTGTATATGACGTTCTATAAAACAGGCATTATAAAAAAATATATATAATACACAAAATGTTTGTCTAAAATTCATTAAAATAACGGAAATATGTCACTTGCAAATATTTCCGATATATGGTATATTTTTATATATAGGAGTACTACATATATTGTATTAAAAGGAGAATTCGCATGACAAACAATTTTATAAGCGAGGAGTCACCCATAGTAGGACGTCTGAGTATTATCAGCATGAAGGGCTGCGAGGCATTCACGGCGCGTATTGACGAATACTTAAAACGCTTCCGCAGTTATGAAAACTTTGACACCTATGTTACCCATGTAACCTGTCCTCGTTTCGGCACCGGCGAGGGCAAATGCGTTATTGACGAAACCGTCAGAGGACATGACGTATACATTATATGCGACGTGTTCAACTACGGCGTAACTTACAAGATGTACGGCATTGAAAACCATATGAGTCCTGACGATCATTATCAGGACTTAAAGCGCATTATAGCCGCTATGGGCGGCAAGGCAAGACGCGTAACCGTCGTTATGCCGATGCTGTATGAGGGCAGACAGCACAGACGAAACGGACGCGAGTCCCTTGACGCCGCGCTTATGCTTCAGGAGCTTGTCAACATGGGTGTAACAAATATTATTACCTTTGACGCTCACGACCCAAGGATTTCAAACGCTATTCCTCTTTCAGGCTTTGACGACGTCAAGGCCACCTATCAGATGATTAAAGCGCTTGTACGCGCCGTCCCCGATATATCGCTTAACAAATTCGATACAATTGTTATATCGCCGGATGAGGGAGGTATGTCAAGATGTATGTACTACTCGGCCGTGCTTAAGCTCGACCTCGGAATGTTCTATAAAAGACGCGATTATACGCGTATTGTCAACGGTAAAAATCCTATTGAGGCGCATGAGTACCTCGGCAGGGACGTAAAGGACAAGGACGTCATTATAGTGGACGATATGATTTCTTCCGGCGAGTCCGTTATAGACGTCGCAAAGAATTTAAAGAGCCACGGCGCGAAAAGAATTTTTGTTTTCGCCTCGTTTGGTCTGTTCTGCAACGGTCTTGACTGCTTTGACAAGGCGTTCGCGGACGGCGTCATTGACAAGATATTCACCACTAATCTTATATACAGAAACCCCGATCTCACTGTGCGCGAATGGTACTGCGAGGTTGATATGTCAAAGTACATGTCCCTCCTTATAGACACGCTGAACCATGATGAAACCATATCCAAGCTGCTTGACCCGGTTAACAAAATCACGGCGCTCGTAGACAAGCTGGAAAAGAAATAATTCGATTGAAAGGAATACGTTATGCAGTGTATACTACTGGCGGCAGGCTACGCCACAAGACTTTATCCTCTTACAAGGGATATGCCGAAAGCTTTGCTGAGGCTCGGCGACAAGACAATCCTTGATATGGTGACCGACAAAATCGACGAGGTTGAGGAAATAGGCTCTATCTATATTGTCACCAACGAGAAATTCTACGGCAGCTTTCTTGAGTGGAGCAGGGACTACCGCGGCTCAAAGCGCGTTAAAGTCATAAACGACCATACCGCCAGCAATGACAATCGTCTCGGCGCAATAGGCGATTTGAAATTCGCTATTGACGCAGAGGGTATAGATGATGAAATACTTGTTATGGCAAGCGACAATATATTTGATTTCTCGCTGAATGACTTTACCGCAATGTACCGCAGAATAAATAAGGACATGATTTGCGCTCACGTCATTGAAAACAAAGAGGATTTACATTCCATGGGGGTTGTCGAGCTTGACAATGACGGCAGAGTACTGAGCTTTGAGGAAAAGCCAGAAAAACCGCGCTCTGATTTAGGCGTGCCGCCCTTCTATCTGTACCGGAGGGAAACACTTCCTCTTATAGACGAATATATCGCCGGCGGAAACAATCCTGACGCGCCCGGTCATTTTATACCATGGCTTATAGGTAAAAAGGATGTATACGCGTATGTGTTTGACGCTTTGCGCATTGACATAGGTACTCCTGAAAGCTATTATGACGCGTGCGACAAGCTTGAAAAGGGCGCTTTATTTAAAAAATAAGATAAAAAATACGGCTGACATAAATTCAGCCGTATTTTTTACCTCTATTTACCGCTTTTTTCTATTGCCTCCGCCAGACCGTTCAGATACGCCGCGCCAAGCGCCCTGTCATAAAGACCGTAGCCCGGCATCGCGACCTCATCCCATATCATACGCCCATGGTCTGGACGGACAGGTCCGTCAAAATCTATGTCGTACAGAGCTTTCATAATCTCATACATATCAAAGCTACCGTCCGAGGACAGGTGAGCCGCCTCTTCAAAGTCTGTCGGCGAGTTGAATTTCAGATTGCGCACATGCGCAAAATGTATTCTGCCCTTCAGCGATCGTATCATATCCGACAGGTCGTTTTCAGGATTTGTTCCGTACGAACCGGAGCAGAATGTCACTCCGTTATGCACGTCGTCCACCATTCTCATCATTCGGAGTATATTTTCTTTGTTTATAATAATCCTCGGAAGTCCGAATACGCTCCACGCGGGGTCGTCGGGATGTATAGCCATTTTTATGTCGTACCTATCGCATACCGGCATTATGCGCTCCAGAAAATATTTCAGATTGCTAAACAGTTTTTCGTCATCCACGCCGGCGTACATCTCAAAAAGCTCCCTGACCCGTTCCATTCTCTCCGGCTCCCAACCGGGCATTACCGCGCCGTTCATGTCGCCCGATATTGACGAAAACATGTCCTCGGGGTTTATGGCGTCAATCACCGCCTGATTATAGGCGAGTACAGTCGAGCCGTCGGGACGCTTTCTCGCAAGCTCGCTGCGCGTCCAATCAAACACAGGCATAAAATTGTAGCAAACAAGATGTATGTCCTCCTCGCCGAGATTTGCAAGCGTTTCAATATAATTATCTATGTATTTGTCCCTGTCCTGCGTGCCGACCTTTATCGCGTCATGCACGTTCACACTCTCAATACCGCTTATATGCAGCCCCGCCGCGCTTACCTCTTCCTTCATAGCGCGTATTCTCTTTCCGCTCCATACTTCGCCCGGAACAGTGTCGTAAAGGGTTGTTATCACTCCGGTCACGCCGGGTATCTGCCTTATCTGTTTCAGCGTTACGGTATCAAATTTTGAGCCATACCAGCGCAGCGTCATCTCCATTCCGCTTTCCTCCCTAAAATTCTCTGTAAAAATCGTTCTTCATTTCAGATATAGCTATATAGCACTCCTTGCCGTACAGCATACCGCACGGTACGCGCCATGGTCTGCCGTAGTAATAGTCGTCGGCTACCATGTCGCCGTCGGCGTAAAGCTGCGCCGCGTCGCCGGTATAATTTATCTCGGCAAAGCCGCCGCTGCCGTCCGCGGTTATTTTTTTCCACGTTATTTTACGCTTGCCGCCGATTTCAAGCTCCTCAATATACTTTGGTTCAAACGGCGCGTCAACGTCCTCAATAATGACTTCCGCCTGCGTGTACGGCTGACTGAGAGTAAATCTTTCAAAGCCGCCGCCGTTCCATCTTTCATTTTCATACACTCCGTCCTGTACCGCGCGGATTTTTCCGTTTTCCTCGTACAGGTCGCATCCGCCGCCTATATACACCGTCCCCGACAGCTTGCGCAGATACCTTGCTTTATCGAACGGTACCGTTACTATATCCGCGGTTCCGTGTGAGAACTTATACTTAGGTCTTACGCCGGGAATTTCCGTAAAGAAATACGTATTTCCCTGACGGCACAGCGGCTGAGCGGTAGCGTATTCAAGCACGGCGTCGCCGAGACGCATATTGAACGGCATAAAAAACGCGGTTTCACCCCTTACATCAAATGGCGGAAACACAACCGAGCCGGCGTCAATAATAACATTTTCTATGTCCTCCAGTTTGTCAAGACGCTGATAATGGTTTATAAATACAAATCCGCCGCTGCCATCAGTGCGCATAGCGTACCTCAGGCTGCTCCTGTCGTCCGGCAAAACCGTATTATCCGCGTCAACCGCTGTCATAGGCGCGAGTACGGCGCCAAAATCATTTATAAATAAATGCAGTAAATTTAACAGTCTGTACTGCTCCCTGACCTCGCCGTACTCGGACAGCGGCGCCTGAAAGTCGTATGAGAGTATCGGGTAATCGTTCGGGTAGCCCGTCGCCTTTGACTCGTTGAAGGTGGAATGTCTGCCTATTTTATTTGTACCGCCGCGGTACATATAGTAGCCCACAAGGTTGTTTCCGCTGCCGAGCGCCGTGAGCGATACCGCGTATATATCCATTCCGCGTATAATCGGGCGGCGGTGGTGCGTCACCTGTATGCCGCCGCCCAGTTCGCAGGTAGCAAACGGATACCTTTCATACGGCATGCGCCAGTTATTTTCTTTCTGTTCCTCTATAAGGTCGGCGCCGATTACGGTGTCGTTTCTCTGCCTGTTAAAAAAATAGTGAGATGACGGCGGCAAACGCCGGGTATGATTTTCCCACGGAGCCTCACAATAGCCGCCGAACACCGGCGCTACCTCGTCCACCGGAATTTTGGCGCCCGCGGCGCTGTTCCAGCCCGTAACAGTGTATATCGGCGCAATAAGTCCGCACTCTATCGCGATTTCCTTTAATTTCGCGAGGTGCTCCGCGCCGTCTGTCAGCTCGTTTTCAAGCTGTACGGCAATTATATTACCGCCGTCCTTGTAGAACATACCCTGTACCTGTTCGTAAACCGCGCCGTACCATTTGCGTACCAAAGCGAGGTATCCGTCATTATTCTCACGCAGAGTGAAAGGCTTTTGTAAAAGCCAGTCAGGAAAGCCGCCGTTACGGCATTCTCCGTGCGCCCACGGGCCGATACGTATTACGGCGTCCAGTCCGGCGTCGGCGCAGAGCTGTAAAAATCGACGTATGTCATTGTCGCCGGTGAAATCAAAAACGCCTTCCTCCTCCTCGTGATAAATCCAAAAAAGGTAGGTGGACACAATCGTCACGCCGCCCGCCTTCATCTTGCACAGCTCCCTGTGCCAATCCTCACGGCGGCAGCGCGAAAAGTGAAACTCGCCCATTACGCCTATCCAAGGCTTTTTGCCGCGCGTAAAGTACAGACTTGTCACGCCTATTTCCTCTCCCGACGGGTTACTTCCGCCCAGATTTAAGTGATTTTTAAGTATTGGCACGCTGTCGGTTTCTTTAAAGCCGTATTTCATGTCTACGTCTCCTTTTCTAATAATTCTACTCCAAAAGGTTCCATCATTCCGTTAAACTCAGCGCCGTTTATCAGTGATTTACCTCTAAATCCGGTTTTTACGCTGTATTCGTTGTGATTGAGCAATATAACGCTGCCGCCGCGCTTTACAGCCTCCACGCCCTCGGGAGCCTCCGTTGCTTCAATTCCGGCATCTCTTGAAACCAGTCTTACAAGCTCCTTCATAGCGCCGTTATCCAGGTCGCATCCGACATAGTAAACCTTACCCTTGCCATAGCCGTTTACGGTCACAGCCGCCGCGCTCTTGTAGTACTCGCTGCCGTATGCGCTTATAACTACGGCTGTTTTAGGCTCTATAATATCGCACCAGATTTGCGAACTGCCTCTGATTTTTCCGTTTACGGTAACCTCGCGGCGCGGCGCGTCAAAATCCGTCACCTCAATTCCGGCAAGCTCCGCAAATACCCCCGGAACGACAAGCGGACGTATATTGTTTTCACGGTTCCTCGTACCGCTCCTGAAGGTCAGAACAAGTATTCCTCCATTTTTAACATAGCTTTTTATCTCATCAATCTCATTGTTCTCGACAATATTATATGCAGGCATATAAACCGCCTTGTACCTGTCATAGTCGCCGCGCGATACCGCGGTACAGATATTCAAGTCCGCGTTTGCCTTATAGTAGGAATAAAGATGATTTTCGTAGCTGTATTTGTCCGCGTGACGCTTTATCGCGTGCGCCCACGCGTTGTCGTACGATTTGACTATAAGCGCGTCGTATTCATTTTCCGCGTCTTTAATGTACCTTTCCAAGCGCAGCAGCTCCTCGCCCGTTTTCCGTATCTCGAAGTACCGTCTGCGAGGTACCCCGTCATGGTCAAGTACTCCGTACCAATATTGCTCCATGCCGAAAAGCGGCGTTCTAAAGCGGAAGTACACCATACCCTCCGCGCCGTGGGCAATCGCCTGATATGTCCATAGCCGCAGCTGACCCGGACGCGGCGTCGAGCCGAGAATGTCCCAACCGGCAGGTCCCGCCTGTTCCTCCATAACGACAAAGTTTTTGTTTTTTGCGCCGCGCATATTCTCATGCGCCATTGAAACATACTCGTATTCCGAGGTTCCCCATTGATTGTCGGGATAGTTGTCCCATGAAACAAAGTCCAGATCCTTTGATAAATCGTACGCGCTTATATCCGAAAAATGTCCCATCAAATTATGTGTTACGGGTGCGTAGGTATATTTTTTTATAATGTCAATCTGCATTTTCTGATACTTAACCCACGAGTCCGACATAAAACGGCGGTACTCCAAATCAAGACTCGGATTGTGGCTCCATATATCGTCATAGCCGCCCTCGCAGGAATTGTACGTCGGCAGAATTATATCGTCAAACGAGTCAAATTCCAAGCTCCAGAAAACCGTTCCCCACTTTTCATTAAGCTTTTCAATCGTTCCGTACTTTTCTTTGAGCCATTGCGCGAATGCCCTTCGACAATGCTCACAGTAGCAATGCGTGGAGCCGTGACAGCCGAATTCATTGTCTATCTGCCACGCGATGACCTGTTCGTTACCCGCGTAGCGCTTCGCCATTGACTCAACAATAATTTTAGATTTTTCTATGTAATCGGGATTATTCGCGCAGCACTCGCGCCGCGCTCCCCATCCGCGCGCTCTGCCGTACTTATCGCGCGTCAATACGTCGTATTTATTTACAAGCCACTTCGGAGGCGCGGCTGTCGGCGTACCCATTATGACGCTTATACCCTCCTTTTTGAGAACCTCCATCGCCTCGTCCATCAGCGAAAAGTCGAATTTCCCCTCCTCGCTCTCAAAAAGCTTCCACGCGAACTCGCCCATGCGTACTGTATTAAAATTACATCCGCTCATAAGCTTAGCCTGTTTTTTCCATTCGTCTTTATTCCAGTGCTCCGGATAATAGTCCACTCCGAAAATCATGTTTTTATTCCTTTCCGTAAAATCACAATAAAGTCGTTTTGCCGGAGACGGCGTATTCTTCCTTCATCGCCTCATACAGCTCCCGGTCTGTCATATGGTTGTCCGTCACCAGGAGGGTCATGACATTTCTGTCCTCCTTCGCGTACACCGTGTCGCGGTACCACTTATCATGACGCGCGTTATCGCCGCGCTCGCGCGCAAGTCCCATAAGCTTCTCCACCATATATGCGGTGTGTTTTATATCCGCAAAGCAGTCGTTTGCATAAAAGCCTTTCCAGACGCCATACTCGGATAATCTCATGCTAGCGTTCGCGGTTTTAAAGCATACCGCGCTGTCGCCAAGCAATACAAACGCGCGTTTATAATCTTCCTTGGCATACGCCCTGTAACCGTCCGCGAACAGAACAACTCCCATTGTGCAGTAATAATGTATTGACGCCTGCATAAACAACGTCGAATTAAACAGCGCCTTTTCCTCCTCGTCAAGCGACGCGCTTACATTTGCGCAACTAATGCGGAATTCCTCAATATTACCAAAGTTTTTTCTTGAATATTCGGCAAATCCTTCAATCTGCTCGTCAAGCGTCATTCCGCCGCCTAAAATCCAGTTAAGCCCGGACACGCCTTCGGTGCGGTTATTAAAAATCGCATGTATAAGAATACGGACATTTTCTGTATAAAACTGCTCGCCGGCGTGTTCGTCCTCCTCAAAGCCGTAGGCAATCATTCTGTTAGGATAATCTCTGTATAGCCGCGCGATTTGCGCATTACCGTTAAAATATTCTTCCGCGAAAGAAACGCTGTGTGTTTCGTCTGAAATTTCCTCTCCGTACCACTTTTTGCGCAAAGCGTCAAGATAATACACATGCGGTCTGATGTTTGAACTGTTAACAATCCAAAAATCCGTCGCGTTTCTTTTTACGGTTTCGTCAAGCTCGCGGTTTACAAAGTCCACGGAATTGGGCAGCATGGTTATATGGTTAGCAGCTTGCAAATCGTAAAAAGAAACGTGGTAATATATACCGGCGTGCTCCTCCCTTTTTCTTGGCAGCGACGGAATTCTAACGGTATGATTGTCCCGGCGGCGGGTAACCATTTTTCCGTAGCCGTTATCGGCGCAGACCTTAATTATATCGTCCGCAAAATGAATGTGTCCCTCCTCGTAAAGCTCTGTTATCTCACCGTAAAGATTGGTGCAGAACACGGGATTTTCAACGTATTTCAGAACAAGCCGTCTTTGCAGCTCTATAATGTCGCTTATGAGCGCGCCGCGTTTTTGCGGAGTATCGAAACGTCCGCTTGTGTCGCTGCTCCAGAACGGGCAGTCGCCCTGCCCGCGGAAACCGAGCGTCCATATCACATTCATATCCTTCTGCTCTTTAACCGCCTCCTCCCAAAGCTTTATAAAAAGCTCCGGTCTGTCGGCGTAGTTTGGCTCAATATCCGGATACGCGCGCACAAACATCTCCGCTCCCATAGGCTCCGCGTGATGATGCGTTATCCACAGTCCCATGTCTGACGCGAGCCGGCGGTAAAGACGCGAGTCCTTGTCCGTACCCGGAATAACCATATTGCCGCCGCATCGCAGCAGCGCCTCAAATACCATTCTCCACGGCTCCGTCTTATCGCCGTTTACGCTCCATTTCATTATAAGTACTTCGTCATTTATGAACCAGCCCCGATATTTTACCGATGCCTTTTTCGGCTTGTACTCTCCCCCGCTTATTGTAATTTGAGCCGTTTTTTCAATCCTTTGATCCATCCAAAACCAAAACGGCTTTATACTTAAAAACTTTTCGCTTATGTATAAAAGCCCGTATACAAAGCCTAAATTATCGCCCGCGCGAATTATTAAATTATCCTCCGCCAAAATAACGTACTGTTCAGCGTCAAAGCCGTCAGCGTGTTCAAGTATAATTCTGCCGTATTTCTCTGAGGACGGTTCAAAGCGCTTGGATATATCGCGCAAAAGTATACCGACGGCGTTACTTACGGGAGCTGAATTGGTACCGTATTTTATTTCGGTGTTTGAGTTCAGTATAAAGTCCATTTTTACCTCATAATAAAAGGGCTGTAATAATAAGCTCTCTACTTTCTAAATATATGTTTTACTCTGTCCATTATATCGGAACCGTCCGCGCCCGCGAAAATTTCCGATTGCTTTTCCACGTACCACAGCTTTTCAGAATTCATACTTCTTACGGAATGTACCGTATCCGCAAGCATTACAAGCGCAACAAACGCCGTAGTTATTTGCAGCGCCGGCGTACTGAGTCCGGCGATAAATCCGAACGCTAACGGCGCAAGCGCCTTTACCAGCACAACGCTCATAATTCCGAATACTATACCACCCAAAAGACAAATTCTGCCGTTTATATTGGCGGGCCAGTTTGTGTAATCCCACCATCTCTTGCGGAACAGCTTTTCAAGCAGCCACGAAACTATGTATTCCAGCGTGCAGGTCAGAGCCATACCCGCCATAAAAATCACGGCGGTATTTTCTATCTCGCCGAGAACCGCCAAAACCAGCAGCGCGCCTATGCCGTATATCGGGCAAAAGCAGGTGCTTAAAAATCCGCTGTTTACCGGCTTTCTCTGCTGTATACTGTAATATACACATTCATACAGCCAGCCTATAAAGCTGAATAAGGCAAAGCACAGAAAATATTGACATACCCCCATTTTTTTACTTCCCCCTTAATTAAAGCCGCAGCATTTCCTCGCGCAGCTCCTCCATTTCCTTCGTTTGTTCCTCCGCCGCGCCGCGGTACGCCCTTTTACTGAAGGTTTCGTACAGCGAGCAAAACTTATCCACCGCGCAGACAATCCACGCCTCACGGCTCGCCGGCGGTATGAATGTCAGCGGAAACATATGCTTTGAAATTATATCGCGTTCCGTGGCGCTTAACGCAAAATCTCTGTCGGCGTTTCTGAGCGCCGCACGCGAATGTGTAAAGCCGTGCATATGTTTTCTGTTCGTACTGTCATGCCAGTCGTAGAGAAAATAGTCGTGCAACAGCGCGCCGCGGATTAGCTCGCTTTTTTTATAGCTTATCCCCAGCCGCTCCGCCAAGCGCACACTATGGTAAGCGACGGCGACAGTATGGGCAAGGCAGGTTGTCCTGCCATGCTGAACGTATTTATCCATACATCTCAATTTTGACGTCTCAGGCAGACTTCCGATACAATACGTTACGTAATTCATTCCATCTCCGCCTTTTATTGTTTTTTATATATGCATATTTATTATATCCCTTTGTCACGCCGGTGTCAATGTTATTTAATATTATTTTATTTAAATAAAAATTTTTGTAAAAATTTTCCCAACAGTTTTTTTAAGGGCTTGCGATTAGATACATTTTGACGCGGTTTTATACGGCGTCTATTAACAATTTATACAAATTCACACAGCACGGAGTTAGATATATCAACGCCTCTCGGCGTCAGACTCCACCTTCCGTTTTCGTATTTCATAAGCTTAAGGGCCGTAAATTTTTCAAGCTGTACCGCGAACATATCCCGTATATCCGCGCCAAAACGTTCCGCGAACTCCTCGCCGCTTATCCCTTTATTCATACGCAGACCGGTTATAATAAATTCCGAGATTTTATCTCTATCCGTCAGCACATTAACCACGCGAGGCGCGCCGGCTATGTATCTCTCCGGCTCCGGCGCGTTGCTGTAACGCTTCCCGTTCATATGGGAATGAGAGGCGGCGCCAAGTCCCGCATACTCACCGCAGCGCCAGTAATTTACGTTATGACGGCACTCGTACCCCTCCGCGGCAAAATTGGAAATTTCATACTGAAAAAAACCGTTCGCGCGCAAAAAGCAAACGGTATACCAATATATTTCTCTCTCCGTATCCTCGTCGGGAATACTGAGCGAGCCGCTCTTGTACTCTCTCCAAAGCGGAGTGTTTTCCTCTATCATAAGACTGTAAGCGGAAATGTGCTTTACCGGCAGACTGACCGCCGTTTTCAGCGTGTCCGCAATACTTTCGCGCGTCTGCAGAGGCAGGGATAGCATAAGATCAAGACTGATATTTGAAAATCCCGATTTTTTCAAGCTGCAAATTGTATTATATGCCGTTTTCGCGTTGTGTATTCTGCCTATTTTTCTAAGCTCCGCGTTATTAAACGACTGCACTCCGACGCTCACGCGGTTTACCCCGCCCTCAAGAAGAGCCGTGATTTTTTCCTCGTCAATCGTACCGGGATTTGCCTCTACCGTAAACTCATACCCCTTATTCACATCAAAGCTGTCAAAGCACATCGCGCAGACTCGCCGCAGCTGACGAGCCGTAAGCGCCGTCGGGGTGCCGCCGCCTATAAATATTGTGTCTACACTGCGGCCCTTATACTCCGCCGCTTCCCTTTCAAGCGCGTCAATATACGCATCGGCTATTTCATTTTTCCCCGTATAGGACACAAAATCGCAATATTTACATTTTTGTATACAAAACGGTATATGGATATAAAGTCCGGTCATTTGCTTTACCTCCAAAGCATAAAAAAAGGGCTTAAATTGAGAAGTTTAAGCCCTTTTTCCTCAATTATTCGTGACCGCGGTCGCAGTCCTCGTCGTCACAGTCACATTCAAATTCAAGCTCGATTTCCTTGCTGCAGTTAGGACATATGATTGCGTTATCATCGTCAATCATATCAAAATCAATCATAACATCCTCGCCGCAGCTGGGACACTGAATTTCAAAATAATCGTTTCCGTCGCCGTCATACTCATCCTCGTAGCCGTCAAAGAAATCGTCGTCCCCGCACTCCTCCTCGTACTCCTCGTCGCCGTAAAAATCATCGGCTATGGAAAACACGCACTCACCAAGCTCGTCGACCACGTCCTCCACGTCGTCAACTTTTTCCGACACCTCATTCAGGGCGTCGGTTATTTCACCCATTACCTCAAGCAGCTTCATAATCATTTTGCCCTCGTCGCTCTTTGGACTTATGTCAAGACCTTCGGCGTAACCCTTGAGATAGGAAACCTTCTTAATCAAATCCTCCATAATTATGACCATTAACTCCTTTCGCAAAATTACTTGTTTACGCGCTCCATGTATTCGCCGGTTCTTGTGTCAACCCTGATAATCTCGTTCATATCAACAAATAACGGTACCTGTATAACCGCGCCGGTTTCAAGAGTCGCCGGTTTGGTCGCGTTTGTTGAGGTGTTGCCGGCAAAGCCCGGCTCTGTGTCAACAATTTCCAGTTCGACAAACGTGGGCGGCTCAACTCCGAATACATTGCCCTTATAGGACATTATTCTGCATACGTCGTTTTCTTTGACAAACTTCATCGCGTCCTCAATCTCCGACTTCGCAATGTCAATCATGTCAAAGGTTTCATTGTCCATAAAATGATAGAAGTCGTCGTCTCCATAGGAATACGCCATATCCTTCCTCTCAATATGCGCCTCCTCAAATTTTTCCGTCGGTCTGAAGGTTTTTTCAACAACGCCGCCGCTTATTATATTTTTGAGCTTTGTTCTTACAAACGCCGCGCCCTTACCCGGCTTTACATGCTGAAACTCAACAATCTGATATACGTTACCCTCATGCTCAAAGGTTCTTCCGTTTCTAAAATCGCCTGCTGTAATCATAAAATAATCCTCCTAAATCTTTTGTGATTTGGTTTAATAAATATATTCTAATATATTTTGTCAAAAAAATCAAGTATATAAGTCCAAAAAAATCAATTATTTTCCGCGGCTATATCCTTATGCTCACCCATCCGCCTTTTTTAAAGCGTACTGCGGCGAATATATACCGTGCCGCCTGGTCGCCCAGAACTCCCATCCATATTCCCATAATGCCCCAGCCGAGTGTGTATCCGCACAAATAGGACAGCCCCGTACGGATAACCGTTACGCTTATCGTGGACGCGACGGCCGTGTACAGCGTATCCCCCGCGCCGCGCAGACATCCCATATAGATAACCTGACGTATCTGGAACAGCGCTGTGGGGATTATAATCCACATTATCGTAACGCCTATGTCAACAGTTGCCTTTTCTTTGAAAAACAGACTCATAAGAAGTCTTGCCCCAAAAAAATATATAAAAGCCAGCGCGACCGATATTACGCCGCCAATCATCTGACAGGTACGTCCATATTCCTTTGCCATGTCCGGATTTTTCTCGCCGAGGCTCCGTCCTATCAACGCCACAGCCGCCGCCTGCAATCCGTCGCCAAACGAGAAGGACAAGCCCATGATATTCATACCGACCTGGTGCGCCGCCATTGACGCGTTACCCTGCTTAGCCGCCATAATCGCGGTAAGCATAAAACCGATACGCATAAGCACCTGCTCAAAAAACACGCTGTAACCGATACGCGCGATATTTTTCATTTCCCTCACGGACGGTACGATTTTTGCTTTTATTATGTACGGAATATTTATGAAGCAGTCCGGTTTCATTATGGAAATAATACTCATTACGCACGCAACCACGGCGCCGAGTACCGTGGCTATCGCCGCGCCGCGTATTCCCAGCGCCGGAAAACCGAAGTGTCCGTTAATCAGCAGATAATTAAAAATTATATTGATTGTGTTGGAGGTGATATTTGTACGCATTGTAATTTTTGTATTGCCCGCGCCGCGCTGAGCCGAGTTTATCGCCATCTGCACACAGTTAAAAATCATTCCTCCCATTACAATGCGGTAATATATCACCGCGCTGTCATGCGTTTCCGGCGTAGAGCCGCATAGCCTCATAATCGACGGGGCAAACACGGTCAGCGCCGCGCCGAGGAAAACCGCGAGCGCGCAGACGAGAATTATTCCTGTAATAAGCATGGAATTTGCCTCTCGCCGGCGTTTTTCACCCAGCCTTCTCGCCACCAGCGCGGAAAAAGACACGTTAAGCGCTATAAAGACGGAAAGCCCCATAAATTTAGGCTGCGTCGTCAGTCCTACCGCCGCTACCGCATCCGAGCCCATTGAGCTTACCATAAGCGAGTCTATAAGCCCCGCGAACGCCGCGAAAAACGACTCGATTATCGCCGGCACCGCCATGCTCATGGCTGTATGTATTGTATCACCGTTATATTTTTTCATTTTTTGATACATCTCTTTTCGATTTATATATATATTATTGTATCACAAAATCGGTAAATTGAAAAGATAAATCCGAAAAAACGGGCGGCTGACAGCCGCCCCTATAATTTTTATTTCTCAATCTGCGCCT
>CAZWMB010000027.1:0-21225 GCA_964634635.1 uncultured Lachnospiraceae bacterium | reverse complement strand
AGTTTTTGTCCGTAACGGTAATTCCGTAAGCCGTAAGGCTTGTTTCGCATGCCCGAATTTTGGGTTATTCCCTCATTTCTTGCTTATTTCCTCGGCGCTTGTTTTTACTTCTTTTCAAAATTTGTTGTTTTGCACTTCTCTATATTTTAACACATATTCCTTGAAAATTGCTTAAAAAATCCGTCTTTATTTATATTTTTTCAGCGCATTTTATTGACATAAAACCCGGCAGGGTTTATTATTGATAACGGATTTCAATGCTTTTGCGGCAAAACGAAGGGTGTATATATTATGAAGGATAAATCGATAAAGGCTGTTATATCAATCGCCGCGGTATTTTTTGCGGCTCTTGTTCTGTGCGCGCTGATAATTCCGCCCGCGCTCAGGCACGAAGATAACGCGCGGACGTCATGGAGTACTGAAATACTGCCGGAGCAGACTCAAATACCGCCGGAATTGACTGAAACGCCGTATTCACCGGAGGATACCGAAAAAATAACAGTCGTTCTTGACGCGGGACACGGAAAGTCCTCCGAGTATATGTCGGACGAGGAAAAGCTTTCCGAGGGATATGAGTATAACGCGGACTGTGACTCGTGGGGAGAGTGGCGGCACTATAAGAACGGTACGTTCGGCGAGGACTGTCACGGGGAGGACTGTACGCTGCTGTGTCCGGAGAACGCGTCTTGCTGGTATGCCATGGAGGATGCCGACCGAGATATTGAGCCGGACATAAATCTCGCGAACGCGGCGGCGGCAAAAGTGTATCTTGAACAAATGGGCTATGAAGTGCGCATGACAAGGAGTACAAGCGAGGACAACCCGTCAATGAACAAGCGCGTATCGTACTGCTTTCCCGACGGCGACACTACACGGCCTCCGGACGCCGCGGCTTACGTGTGCGTGCACTCAAACGCCGGGGGAGGGCGGGGCGCCTCGTACATAAGAGCCGACGGCTTTTACACTCAGGCATATATTCCCGAAGATTACACGGAAAAATCCGACAGACTCGGTCAGCTTATAAACGAAAAGGTCGCCGCCGCGTCCGGACTTAACGAAAACGCGCCGATAAATACGCCGTATCTGATTTTATTCAATAAATGTCCGGCGCCGATAGCATATCTGGAGATAGGTTTTTTTGACAATGCCAGCGACCTGAATGTGCTGAATACCTCCTCTGACGCGATTGGACGCGCGATTGCCGAGGGCGTGGACGAGTACGTAAGGGAACAGGGCTGACGCGGTATGTATGCGGTAATTTTAAATATATATTTATATTGCGAAAATTGCTTTTATGTGTTACAATGTACAAAGAGGTGATAGTATGAAAATTTCTCACAGACAGGATGAGTATATGTACGGCTATGCCAAGGGCGTCGCGCCGGATCGGCTCCGGATGCATATGCACAGCCGCTATGAGTTCCTGTACTTCAAGTCGGGCGACGCCTCATATATAGTTGAGAACAATATCTATCAGGCTGAGAAGGGCGATATTTTTATTACACGCCCGGACGAGTTGCATACAATCGCCTTTCACCCGAACAAAACCTATGAAGGACATTTTATGCGGGTTTCACGCGATTTTTTGAGTGAATTTAGTCTGTTCGATAAGATTGACAGCCGTCCTATGGGCGCGTATAACCGTATCATCGCCGCCGCCGCGGAAAAGGCGGGACTGTACGATTATTTTAAAAAGGTTGAGTATTATGTCGTTCACCGGCTGCCGGAAAGCGACGCTATGATTAAATCGTATTTTATACAGCTTCTTGTTGCGATAAACTCCTTGCCCGACGGCGGCGCCGTATCCGACAGCGCTCCGCGCGGCGGCAGAATTGACGATATAATAGATTTCCTGACTGAAAATATCTCTCCTGAAATAACGCTGGATCTTCTCTCGGAGAAATTTTTCATCAATAAATATTATATGTGCCATTCCTTCAAGGAGCATACCGGACTCACAATTAAAGAGTTTATGAACGCCATGAAAATTTCCAAAGCCAAAAATATGCTTACAAACGGCGCGGATATTATGAATTTATGCTATGACTGCGGCTTCAACGATTACTCGACCTTCTATAAAACATTTAAAAAACTGACCGGTAAATCGCCAAAAGCGTTTCTGCAAAACCGATAAAGCAAAAAGAAACAAAGCGGCGAAATTCAAAACGTTCTTTAACCTTGCAGGAAACAGGCCTAAAATTAAACGCTTGTTCATAATTTTTGTGCAATATTATTATATTACAGTTTAAAAATCCTGCCAATTAGGAATTATCTTATAAAAAAATATTTTTTTTCGCGCAAAATATTCCAAAATTAAAAAGAATGTGCTATAATAAGCAATATGAAACACGAAGTAGAACTGCGCCATTTATATGGCATGTTCAATATAAAAAATGGAGGAGAAAATTATGTTACAGAACAAGACATGTCAGGCATGGCTTGACGAGATGGCAGCGATGTGCCGGCCTGAGAAAATCGTGCTTATAACAGGCGACGAGGATCAGCTTGACGAGCTGCGCGAAGAGGCTGTAAGGACTGGCGAGATGATTAAGCTCAACGAGGAAAAGCTTCCCGGCTGCTATTATCACAGAACGGCTGAAAACGACGTCGCCCGCGTAGAGGACAGAACCTTTATCTGCACTCCGACGGAGGAGGAGGCGGGTCCTATCAATAACTGGATGGCGCCCGACGAGATGTACGCTAAGCTGAAGGCTCTTTACAGCGGTTCAATGAAGGGCAGAACAATGTACGTTATTCCTTATTCAATGGGACCGGTAGGCTCTCCGTTCTCAAAGATTGGTATTGAGCTTACGGACAGTATCTACGTTGTACTGAATATGGCTATCATGACGAGAGTGGGTCAGAAGGCGCTTGATCGGCTCGGAACAGACCCGGACGCTGAATTTATTAAGTGTCTGCACGCTAAAAAGGACGTAAATCCTGACGACAGATATATAGTACAGTTCCCGCAGGACAACACAATCTGGTCGATTAACTCCGCTTACGGCGGAAACGTGCTTCTCGGCAAAAAGTGCTTTGCGCTCAGAATCGCGTCATATCTCGGTAAAAATCAGGGCTGGATGGCTGAGCATATGCTTATCCTCGGTCTTGAAAATCCGCAGGGCGAGGTTAAGTATATCTGCGCGGCGTTCCCGTCGGCGTGCGGCAAGACAAATCTGGCGATGCTTATTCCGCCCGAATATCTTAAAAAGCGGGGCTATAAGGTATGGACGGTTGGCGACGATATTGCGTGGCTGAATATCGGTCCCGACGGCAGACTTTACGCTATTAACCCTGAGGCGGGTTTCTTCGGGGTTGCTCCGGGTACGTCGGTAAAGACGAACTTCAACGCGCTTGAGTCGACAAAGAAAAATACGATATTCACAAATGTGGCTATCAATAACGATGATATGACCGTTTGGTGGGAGGGACTTGACAAGAACCCGCCTGTAAACGCTACCGAGTGGAAGGGCGCAAAGGTAAACGGCGTCGAGTATAAGGATGCGGGCAATAATCTTGCTCATCCGAACTCACGTTTCACGGCTCCGGCTGTAAACTGTCCGTGTATTTCACCGGAATTTGAGAACCCGCAGGGAGTTCCCGTTGAGGCGATTGTATTCGGCGGCAGACGCGCTAAGTGCGCTCCGTTGGTATATCAGTCAAGAAATTGGCGGCACGGTACGTTCGTAGGAGCGACAATGGCGTCGGAAACCACTGCTGCCGCTGCCGGAGCCGTAGGCGTTGTAAGACGCGATCCGATGGCTATGAAACCGTTCGTGGGCTACAATATGGCGTCATACTGGGGACACTGGCTTGAAATGGGCAGGAAGCTCGGCGATAAGGCGCCTAAGATTTTCCATGTTAACTGGTTCAGAAAGGATGACGAAGGACACTTCATGTGGCCGGGATTTGGCGATAATATGCGTGTACTGCTGTGGATACTTGACCGCTGCGCGGGCAGGGTTGACGCGGACGAGGTAGCTATCGGCTACGTGCCTAAGCCTGAAGACATTGATTTGACGGGTCTTGAGGACGATAACATTGACGTCAAGGGCTTGCTGACAATTGACAACGACGAATGGATGAAGGATGTTACCGACCCCAATACCGGTATAGAGCAGTACTTTGCTCAGTTCGGCGATATGCTCCCGAAGGAAATGGCGGACGAGCTTGAAAAGCTTAAAGCTAACCTTTCAAAGTAATTCATATAAAAAGGGGCCGGCGCAAAATAGCTACGCTCAAAAATATTGCGTAAAAAATCTCTTGAAAATGGCTTTTCAGTCATATAATCAAGAGATTTTTCTTGTTTTTAAGGCTGTTTTTCGCATATAAAAGCAATGCTTAAAACCAAAATTACAGTTCTAAATCCGTTAAGGATTTAATAATATAGCATATACACAGCGAAGGGAGAAGCATCAATGTACATACTTAACAGTGAAACGCCGCCGTCGGCGGGAATAATGGGACTTATGCCGCAGGAGCTGAGGCGGCATATGCGCGGCATAGACCTTGACGGCGCGTATGAAATACGAATGAGGCTCGGCAAACCGCTTTGCATACAGTACCCGGACGGATATTTTTTCGTAAGCGCGAGGGGAGCGCTTACGGGCAGCCGCGGCGGCGCGGTCAGAGTAAGCCGCGCGCACATTGACGAAGCGATTGAAATAGCGACAAAATCCTCGGTTTACTCTGTGAGGGATGAGATAAAAAACGGCTTTATAACTGTCGCGGGCGGACACCGTATAGGGGTGACGGGTACCGTTGTTATAAAGGAGGACAAGGTTTCGTTCATAAAGGATATTTCGGGGCTTAATTATCGTCTGGCAAGAGAGGTCAGAGGCGCGGCCGACGGAATAATGCCTGTAATAATCAAGGATGGAGCGCTGAGAAATACCCTTATAATATCGCCGCCCGGCGCGGGCAAGACCACAATGCTGCGCGATATCGCGCGTCAGCTTTCAGACAGGGGATACCGAGTCAGCGTTGTGGACGAGCGCAGAGAGCTTGCGGCTATGTATGAGGGCAGGAGCGTTTTTGACATGGGCGATTTTACTGACGTTCTGGAGGGAGCGGACAAGTCGGAGGGTATGCTTATAATGCTGCGCTCAATGAACCCCGACGTGATAGTGACCGATGAAATCGGCAGTCAGGCGGATATCGACGTTATAGAGCGCGTTACAAACAGCGGCGCGGCGGTAATCGCGACAATACACGGCAGAAATTTTGATATGATACAAAGACGCGGCGACCTTGCCCGTATGCTTGTGTTTTTTGAAACGGCGGTAACGCTTGGAAGGAGTCGGGGAGTGGGAACTATCGAGGAGGTGCGGGAGAGATGGTAAAGCTTATCGGCGCGGTAATGACGGGCGCGGCGTGCGGGTATTTCGGTTTTCGCGCGAGCTATGATATGAAAAAACGCGCGGAGAGCTTGTCGGATATAGAGGTATCGCTGGAGCTGCTGGAGGGTGAGATAGCGTTTACGCAGAGCGAATTAAAGAAGGCGTTTGAACGCGCGGACAGGAACGGACTGCTCAGGGCGGCGGGGGAGAATATAGAGAAGCTTGGGGTAAAAAAAGCGTGGAGCGAGGCGGTAAACGAGTACAGACCGAGGCTGTGCCTTACGAGAGCGGACGCCGACGCGCTGCTTTTACTTGGCGAAAGACTTGGACGGACCGATACGGACGATCAGATAAAGCATATAAAGTATATAAAGACGCTAATCAAGGGTCAGGCTGACGCCGCAAGGGAGGAATATGAACGTCTTGGAAGGCTGTATCGCAGCGGGGGCTTGCTTACGGGAATTATGCTGGTAATAATATTGATATAACGGAGCGGAAAAATGAATGTGGATTTAATATTTCAGATAGCGGGCGTGGGTATAATAGTGGCGGTACTGAACCAGCTGCTCACGCGTGCGGGACGCGAGGAGCAGGCGCTCCTGACAACAATAGCGGGACTTGTCGCGGTATTGTTTATAATAACTCAGGAGATAGGCAACCTGTTTGAAACGGTAAAAAGCATATTTAATCTTTAGAGTACGGCAGGAGAAACCATGGATATATTCAAAATAATAGGAATAGGTCTTGCCGGCGGAGCGCTGTCGATGACGGTAAAGCAGTACCGTAAGGAATACGCTCTGCTTGTGGGACTTGCCACCGTAACCGCGATACTTCTTTTCACTCTCGATACGCTCGGCGCGGCGATACAGGAGATACTTTTGATAACCGAGAAAAGCGGTGTGGACACACGATACTTTACGGCGGTAATCAAGGTGGTGGGCGTAGCGTACGTGACGCAGTTCGGCGCGGAAATACTTCGCGACGGCGGTGAAAACGCGATAGCGCTGAAGGTGGAGCTTGCGGGCAAGGTGTTTATATTGGGTCTTACACTTCCGATAGTAGCGGAATTTCTGGAGGTGTGTATAAATGCGCTTTCTTCTGTGTAGGGCGGCGGCGCTCATAATGCTGTTTATCCTTGCCGCGCCGCCGGTATACGCCGTGGAGCTGCCGACCCTTGACGGGGAGGACAGGTTCAACGAAACGGTTGAAAAGGCAGTGACAGGCGAGCTGTCGCTCAACCCCGCCGATATATTGAATATGATAACGGAGGACTTGACCCGTGAGATAAGGGAATGTGCGAAGGATATAGTCGTATTGTTTGTAATAGCGGCGGTGTCCGGCATTATCACCGCCATATCAAGCTCGTTTGCAAACAAATCCGTCGGAGAGGCGGCGTTCTTCGCCTGCTTTACGCTCATGTCCGCGACGGCGGTCAAAAGCTTTATGACGGCTATGAAGTACGGTGTAAGCGTCATCTCCGCAATGACGGATTTCATAACAAAGCTGTCTCCGCTTTTAATGCTTATGCTTGGGGCGGGCGGCGCGGCGATGTCGGCAGCCGCCTTTAAGCCTGTGATGTCGGCGGCGGTTTACATAATATCCATAGTCATAGAAAAATGTCTTGTGCCTCTGATTACATTTTCATCAGTACTCGCGGTGGCGGGAAATATAAGCGAACACGTACGCCTGTCAGGCTTTTGCCGGGTGGTGAAGTCGATTTCAAAATGGCTTATGGCGGCAATTATAACAATATTTACCGGAATAAGCGCCATATACGGCTTTTCAGCGCCCGCGCTCGACGCGGTAAGCGGCAAGGCGGTAAAGTTTGCGGTGGGAAGTCTTGTACCGGTGGTGGGAACGTTTTTATCGGACACGCTTGAAACCGTGGTGAGCGGAACAAGACTTATGAAGAATGCGGTAGGCAGCGCGGGCATGATAGTAATGTGTTCAATATGCTTAATTCCGATAATAAAGATAGGCGTGATACAGCTTATGCTGAAGCTTACCTCCGCTGTCGCGGAGCCGCTGACGGACAAGCGTATATCGTCAATGATGTGGGAGGTGTCGGAGTCGGTTACAACAATATTCGCTGTTGTAATAATGGTTGCGGTACTGTTTATGATAAACATAGGTATAATACTTGCCGCGACAAGCATAGGAGGCTGAAAATGAAGGCATATATCATATCAATAATAGGCGCGACTCTGCTCGCGGCGATGGCGGGAATACTTGCGCCGGAGAAGTGGCGTTCCTATGTGCGGATAATAACGGGACTTGTGATAATAAGCTGTATTGTTTCGCCTGTTACGGCGATAATCAAGACGGATATTTTCGACGGCTTTGACAGCGTGGGAGAGAGCATCGAGGAAGGCGAGAGCATTCAGCGCTCGCTTGTTACAGAGGAGCTTGAACGTCGTATAAACGAGGATATAGAGGCGCGTATGAAAAAAGAGTTTTCTCTTGACGTGAGCGCCGAATGTGCTATAAAGGTGAACGATGAGGGTGAAATAGAGGGAGTAGAGAGTATATATATTTACGGAGACGGGCTTACAGAGCGCGAGAGAGAAAGGCTTTGCGAGGTATACGGACTGAGCGCGGACGAGGTGCATGATGAATAAAGAGGAATTTGTAAAAAAATTAAAAAATAAGAATAACCTGCTCATACTTGTAATATTAATAATTGGAATTGTATTTATGGCGGCATCAAACGGCGATACCGACAAAAAGGACGCGTCGCCCAAGGATACCGATACACAGATAAGCGAGGAGGAACGTCTGGAGGAAATACTGTCGAAGATAGACGGCGTCGGAGAGGTATCTGTCATGGTTACATATTATTCCGGAACAGAAAAAAGCATAGCTTACGAGGTCAAGAAAAGCACTGTCACGAGAGAGGACAAGAGCGAGCAAAGCGAGGACGCCAAGGCTGTGACGGCGGACGGAGAGCCGATGGTGGTAAAGGAGGTGTACCCCGAGGTCAAGGGAGTTATAGTAACCGCACAGGGTGCGGGCAGCGCGTCGGTAAAGTCCGCGCTGTCGGAGGCTGTCATGGCGGCGCTCGGCGTGCCGGCGCACAGAATATGTATATTTGAAATGACTAAATAAAAGGAGGAAAGGTATAATGATTTTAAAGAAAAAGGAGATAATCGCCGCGTCGCTGGTGGCGCTTATAGGAGTAGCGGGGTATCTGAACTGGTCATATCAGGATACTATAAGCGTTAAGGACGGTGAAAGCTACATAGAAACCGGCAAAAAGCTGGGCGAGGCGCAGTATGTAAATTCAACGCAGGAGGTTGAGGAAACGGAGGAAAGCGCCGATACTGACGAAAAGGCTGAGGAAACCGCCGCCGCGCAGGAGGATACGGAGCAGACAGAGGTTAATGCCGAATACTTTGAGCAGGCAAAGCTGAACAAAGAAACCTCGCGCGCGAAGTCGCTGGAAATTCTCAATCAAACGGCGGAGAACGAGAGCTTTGACGAGAGCATACGCAAAAAGGCGGGCGATAGAATAATCGACGTTGCCGATAACGTACAGAAGGAGTCGGAGATAGAGAGTATAGCGCAGTCGAAAGGGTACAGCGAGATATGCGTATTTGTCGACGATTCAAATGCGAACGTTATGGTCAGAAAGGACGGCTTTGGCGAGGAGGACGTTATGAAGCTGACTTCAATTGTGACGGAGCAGTTAAAAATTTCCTCACAAAATGTAAAAATAGTTGAAGTCAAGTAATTTTTGTGCTATAATATACGTATAATAAATTTATGCTAAGCTACGGAGGTATTAAAATGGAGGAAGAAATCAAAAAGAACGAAGAGGATTTGCGGGAGCTTGCGGAAAATGTGAGCGCTGACGTGACGGACAGCGAAACGGAGGAAAGCGCGGGAAACATAAAAATTTCAGTTGACGTGGTATCGACAATCGCGGGCATAGCGGCGGCTGAGATTGACGGAGTCGCTGGCATGTACGGAACGTTTGCCGGAGGCATTGCGGAGATGCTCGGCGCGAAGAAAAATCCGTCAAAGGGAGTAAAGGTCGATATGACGGATAAGACGGCGTCTATTGACCTGTATATCGTGGTGGACTACGGTGTAAGAATACCCGAGCTGGCATGGGAAATTCAGGAAAGCGTCAAGAGTAATGTCGAAACAATGACAGGTCTTGAGGTACTGAAGGTCAATATCCATATTGAGGGAGTCAGCTTTGAGAAAGAGCAGGCGGGGGAAACCAAGCCCGACAGCGGGATATCCGACGCGGGCGAGGAAATAACCGATTGATTTAAAGTGAAAATGGCGGCGTAAACCGTCATTTTTTCATGGAGAGAGTATGGACATTTTCGTAAAAAGATGTTAAACTGTTTGTAAGACATAGGAAAGGGGTAATATAATTATGAAGGTAATTCTTGTAAACGGAAGTCCGCATGAAAAGGGCTGTACCTATACGGCTCTGCGCGAGGCGGCGGACACTCTTGAAAAAGAGGGAATAAAAACGGAAATTTTCTGGGTAGGAAATAAGCCGATATGCGGCTGTATCGACTGCTGCGCCTGCGCGAAGCTTGGAAAATGCTTTATGGACGACGCGGTAAATGAGCTTGCCGGAAAAGTCGGCGGGGCTGACGGCTATATATTCGGTACTCCCGTACATTATGCCGCCGCGTCCGGGTCTGTGACGTCGTTTTTGGACAGACTGTTTTACAGCGCGGGAGGAAAAATGCGCGGCAAGGTCGGAGCGTCCGTTGTAAGCTGCCGCAGAGGAGGCGCGAGCGCGGCGTTCGACCAGATGAACAAATACTTTACCATAAACTCCATGCCGGTTGTGTCCTCGCAGTACTGGAACCAGGTACACGGAAACACACCCGAGGAGGTACGGCGCGACGGCGAGGGAATGCAGACTATGCGTACGCTTGCGCGCAATATGGCGTGGCTGATACGCTGTATAGAGGCGGGCAGAGAAGCGGGTATCGAGATACCGCCGCAGGAGGAAAAGGTCAAGACAAATTTTATAAGATAAAATAAAATAAGATATACATATGTGATGATATAAACGAAAGGAAAGCGTTATAATGCGTAAATTACTTGCAATATGGCTTGGCAAGGTTCTGACCCTGGCAGGGAAAATACTGGGTAAAAAGTCCTCGTCCTCACCCGGCGCGTACGCGCTTAAAATATGTCCGTCGTTTGTCGGAGAGCTTCCGGGACATATTGATAAAGGAGTAATCGTGACCTGCGGCACAAACGGAAAGACCACGACAAACAACCTTATAGCGTCCGCGCTTGAGGCTAAGGGGTATAAGGTAATATGTAACCGTCTGGGTGCGAACATGCTCAGCGGTATTGCCACGACGCTGCTCCGGGAGATGAGTATTTTCGGCTCGCTGAAAGCCGATTACGCCTGCCTTGAAATTGACGAGGCGTATACGCCGATTGTGTTCGACTATATAAAGCCGGACGTTATGATAATAACGAACCTGTTTCGCGACCAACTTGACCGTTACGGTGAAATTGACATTACCTCCGGCATTATAAAGCGCGCGATTGCGAAAGCGCCGGGAGTGAAGCTGATTTTAAACGGCGACGACCCTCTGTGCGTTCAGTTCGGACTTGCCGAGGGTGTTGACGCGTACTATTACGGCATATCCGAGCAGGTTCTGTCTCAGACTGACGACACAAAGGAGGGACGTTTCTGTCCCGTGTGCGGAGCGGAGCAAAAATATAATTTCTATCATTACAGTCAGCTTGGCGACTTTTTCTGCCCCGACTGCGGTTTCCGCCGTCCGGAGATTGACTTTGACGTAACGAATGTGCGTCTGGACACTCCCATGACCTTTGACATAAACGGACAGCATATGGAAATCAACTATAAAGGCTTTTATAATATTTACAATCTTACAGCTGTTTACGGCGCGCTTAACGCTCTTGGAGAGAGCACGGATAATTTTGCCGAGCTGTTGGCGGGATATAAGCCGCAGATTGGCAGAATGCAGGAGTATAAATTCAACAAGCCCGTGATACTCAGCCTGTCTAAAAATCCCGCGGGATTTAATCAGGCAATCGCGGCGGTAAATAGCGATACACGCAGGAAGGACGTTATTATTGCGATTAACGATAAGGCGAACGACGGACGCGACGTATCGTGGCTGTGGGACGTCGATTTTGACAAGCTTGCAGACGAAAACCTCTGCTCGCTGACTACTGCCGGCATACGCGTATACGATATAAGTCTGCGCTTTAAGTACGCGTGTATAGCGGTTGACAATATGGCCGGCGATATGACGGAGGCGGTCAGGAAATGTCTTGCGGATGACAGCGAGGCGGTGTATGTGCTGGTAAATTACACCGCGCTTTATCCGACTGAGGCCGTGCTGAAAAAGCTTGGAGGTGAGGCGTGATGGAAATAAAAATACTCCATTTGTATCCCGACCTGCTCAATCTTTACGGCGACAGGGGCAATATTGAGTGTATGAGAAGGAGACTTGAATGGCGGGGGATTGACGTCTGCGTATCGGCGCATACCTGCTCCGATACGGATTTGGATTTGTCGGACGCGGATATTGTATTCCTGGGCGGCGGCTCGGACAGAGAACAGAAAATAGTCTGCGGCAGACTGTTAAAGCATAAGGAGGCGCTGAAGGAGTACGTGGAAAACGACGGCGCTCTCGTCGCGGTCTGCGGAGGGTATCAGTTGCTCGGACATTATTACAAGCTTGCCGGTGAAACCATAAAGGGACTGGATATACTTGACATTTACACCGAGCAGGGAAATGGCAGACTTATAGGGAATATTGTGTTGGAGGCTGACTTTATACCCGGTAAAATAGTCGGCTTTGAAAACCATGGAGGAAGAACGTATATAGGCAGTCACAAGCCGCTTGGCTCTGTTATGTACGGGTACGGCAATCATGACGGAGCCGGCTCAGAGGGAGTAGTATATAAAAACGTACTCGCGACGTATCTGCACGGTCCGCTGCTGCCTAAGAACCCGCGCTTGTGCGACTATATACTGACAAACGCCGTAAAAAGGAAAAATCCGGACTTCGCGGGTCTTGCTCCGCTTGACGACTCGCTTGAGGAGACCGCCAACCGATATATAGTAAATCGCTTTAAAAAGTAAACTTTTTTTGAACAATCGCAAATATGTATTGACTGAAGCTGAGTTGAATTCTATAATGATAACAAATCGTTAAAAAGGACTGATACTCAGAATGGAAATAAGACCGTCCGCGGGAAAAAAAACGAATAGGGACGAGCCTTGGCGTGTAATCAATAAGGCTGCCGCGCGCGCGCGGCGCGCGATTGCTTTTATACGCGCTTTTTTTGCGGCGGTCGGCGGCGTTGTAAGCGGAAACAAATACGTCGGCCGTTTCGCGCATGTGACGCTGCCGGAGCGGAAAAAAGCCGCGGCGCGGTATTTAAAGGACAACAGAAACAGACTTGTAATAATGGCGGCGGTATGCGCCGCGGCGCTTGTTACAGCGCTTGGTCTGACGCTTAAAAACACAGAAAACGCGGATTACCTCGCCGAGGGTAAGGAAACGGATTTTGCGATGGTGTTCCAGAATTACTCCACCTTTGACCACAGTCAACCCACTCACGTCGCGGTGCGTCTTAGCTGGGATGACGGCGCGATTGATTTGAACGACGGCAAAGCGGAGGCTAAAATAAAAGCCACGGTATACCCGGTGCATCTGAAATACGAGGAGCTGGAATGGAACTCGTCCGACGATGACGTCGCTAAGGTATCGAAGGACGGCTCCGTTACAGCCGCGGCTCCGGGAGAAATAGAGATTACCGCCTCGCTTAAAAATGTGGACGGGGGGCAAAACATAAAGGGTAAAACACAGGCGAGCGCCTCGCTTGCCGTAAAACAGCCGGTAAGCGGAATATTTCTGCCGACAAGCACGATTACGCTTTATACCGACAACAGTACAGGCAGAAAGCTGACCGCGCGCGTATTCCCCGAGGACGCATCGAATAAGAACATCACATGGACGTCCAAAAATACCTCCGTCGCCACGGTGGACAGCGATGGACGGGTTAAAGCGGAGGGCGTCGGTATGACGGAAATAACGGCTGTCACGGAGGACGGCGGTTTCGAGGGAAGGTGCTTTGTAAATGTGGCAAATCCCTCGGTAAATGTGGAAACGCTGTCGGTGATGAATACGGCGGACATGACTGTTAAGGAGGGCGAAAACGTGACGGCGGTGGTCACTGTTTCGCCGTCGAACGCCAAAAACAAGACTCTGAAATGGTCGAGCGACAACACGGCTGTCGCAGCGGTCAGTCAGGCGGGGCGTATAAAGGGCGTCAGCGCCGGAACGGCGAATATCACCGTTTCCTCGGTAAACGGTATAAAGCAAACCTTTACGGTGCAGGTTACCGAAACAGATGAAAAGGACCCGTTCGACTTGCGCGGCGATACTGAAACGGTAAACGGAACGGTAACCTATACAACCTATACGACTACCTTCCCGCAGGCGGTAAGTATACAGATGCTCCAGAACCCGCCGCCGAAGGTATGGCGTTCCGGAGGACTTGTGACCGCGTCCGAAACGGAGGTCGCGGAGTATATGAACCCGAACAGCTACTATACGGACGCGTACAAATATCAGTTCCTTGATTTGTCACGCCCGAACGGCGTCAGCGCGGAGCAGCTGAACGCGTTCCTTGCCGATAAGGGCGTGCTGCGGGGCATGGGCGAGGCGTTTGTAAGGGCGGCGCGGGAGTACAATGTAAGCGAGGTTTACCTCGTAGCTCACGCGTGTCTGGAGTCCGGCAACGGTACCTCGCAGCTCGCGGCGGGCGTGGACGTAAACGGCGTGACAGTGTATAATGTATTCGGCATAGCCGCGTACGACTCAAGTCCGCTTTACAGCGGCTCTCAGAAAGCGTACAGGGAGGGCTGGACAAGCGTGGAGAGCGCTATTTTGGGCGGCGCGGAATGGATAAGCCGCTATTACATAAACAGTACCGACGGCAGACAAAATACGCTTTATAAAATGCTGTGGAACCCTGAAAATCCGGGTACGCATCAATACGCTACCGATATAGGCTGGGCTGTAAAGCAGGCGATAAGCATAGAACAGATATTCGCGTCCTTTGACGGCGCGGTACTGTCCTTCGACATACCGGTATACAGCGGACAAATACCGCCGGCGTTGGAAACATGGCAGTGAGGAGAATTGAGATGGAAGAAATAATCGCAGCTATCGCCACTCCGGCGGGCGCGGGCGGTATAGCTGTAATAAGGATAAGCGGGGAGGGAGCGGCGGAGCTTGCCGATAAGGTGTTCAGCGGCTCCGTAAAGCTGTCGGAGTGCGCGTCGCATACCGTACACTATGGATTTATAAAAAATGAGTCGGGCGAGAAAATAGACGAGGCGCTTGCGACAGTTATGCGCGCTCCGCGTACCTTTACGCGTGAGGACGTTGTGGAAATCAGTACTCACGGCGGAATGAGCGCGCCTCGCGCCGCGCTTGACGCTATCATACATGCCGGCGCCAGAATGGCGGAGCCGGGCGAGTTTACAAAGCGCGCCTTCCTGAACGGCAGGATAGACCTGTCGCAGGCGGAGGCGGTTATTGATATTATAAATTCCACAAACACGCTTGCGCGCCGTAACGCGTTTTCTCAGCTTGAGGGTTCATTGTCGGCGGAAATATCCGCGCTCCGCGCCGAGCTGATACGTCTTGCCGCGCGTATGCAGGTGATTATAGACTACCCTGACGAGGATTTGGAGGATATAACGCCGGAGGAAATAAAAAATATTCTGCTTGATTGTAAGAACAGAACCGACGCTCTTCTTGCCGGCTCGGACAGCGGACGTATAGTCCGCGACGGAGTAAAAACCGTTATTGCCGGTAAACCGAACGTTGGGAAGTCCTCGCTTTTGAACGCACTCGCGCGGTCCGACAGGGCGATTGTGACGGACGTAGCCGGTACGACGAGGGATGTAATAGAGGAATATATAAATCTTGACGGAATACCGTTATCCCTCTGCGATACCGCGGGAATACGCTCCGCGGAGGACGAGATTGAGAAAATAGGAGTGGAGAGGTCAAGACGCTCGATTGAGGGCGCGGACCTTGTTCTGGTTGTACTCGACGCAAGCGCCGAGCCTGACAGCGAGGATTATGAAGCGCTTGGCGCGGTAAAGGAACAAAACTGTATTGTAATAGCGAATAAGAGCGACATAGGCGGCTTTACGGACAGTATACGTGCCGTCGCCGGAGATATGCCGGTTATAAGCGTAAGCGCGAAAAACAGAGACGGATTGGACGCGCTTACGGAGGAAATAAAGCGAATATATAAAACAGCGATGAATATATCTCCCGACATATCGGTTGTAACGAACATGCGCCATAAAACGGCGCTTATAAAGGCGGGAGAGGCTGTCGGGAGCGCATATGAAACCATGCTCGCGGGCATGCCCTCGGATATGGCGTCGATTGACATAAATATCGCGATTGACGCGCTTGGAGAGATAACAGGTGAAAGCGTATCGGACGCCGTTGTTACCGAGATATTCCATAACTTCTGCGTGGGGAAATAGGCAATTGTAAACCATATATGACAATCGAGGTTGACAATTGCCTATTTTTGTGTTAAAATGTACCGTGAATTTTATATTGCGGAGGTAATGGAAATGAAAACAAGGGATATGGTTTTGTGCGCGGTATTCGCGGCGGTACTGTGCGTGTGCGCGGTAATAACGATACCGATAGGACCGGTACCGATAACTCTCGGAACACTGGGAGTGATGCTGGCGGCGTCGGCGCTGGGAGCGAAAAAGGGAACAATAGCGGTAATTGTGTACATACTTCTGGGCGCGGTAGGATTGCCGGTGTTTTCCGGTTTCAAGGGCGGATTACAGGTGATTGCCGGACCTACCGGAGGATATATCACGGCATATATATTGACGTCGCTGTTTATAGGCATATTCACAAAAAAGCCGGAGGGTAAAAAGCTGCTTGCCATGGGGCGGACGGCGCTGTGCTGCTTTATCGGGGTTATAATATGTTACTTTTTCGGCACACTGCAGTTTATGCTTGTGCAAAAAACCGGATTTGCAGAGTCGCTCGGTCTGTGCGTGCTGCCTTTTATTCCGTTTGACGCGCTGAAAGCCGTGCTGGCGGGTTATCTTTCGTATCCGCTGCGTCGAGCGCTGCGTTTGTAATCAGATAACTTAGGAATAACGCCGGTTGCCGGGGCGGATATTATCCGCCCGAAAAAACATAAAAACGTACGGTATACAAATTTGCAGTTGTGAAATATTGACATATTATTCTATATAATGTATAATAAATATATATAAAATAACATATAGAAAAGAGGAATGGAACATGGGAAGGACATACAAATTTTTAGCGTTCGATTTTGGCGCATCCTCCGGACGCGCGATGCTCGCTTCGTACGATGGAGAAAAAATCACTCTTGAGGAAAAGCACCGTTTTTCAAACGACCCGGTAAATATAAACGGCAACCTCCACTGGGACATACTGCGTCTGTTTTTTGAGATAAAGCAGGGAATTTTAAAGTGCGCCAATTCCGGCGACCGTGATATTGATTGTATAGGAATAGACACATGGGCGGTTGATTACGGTCTGCTTGACGAAAACGATAAGCTGCTCGGCAATCCGTATCACTACCGTGATACAAGAACGGAGGGCATGTACGACGAGGCGTTCAAACTTGTGCCGAAGCGTGAAATTTTCAAGGAAACAGGTATAGCGTTTAACTGGTTCAACACGCTTTATCAGCTTCTTGCCGCTAAGCTTTCCGGCGACAGTGCGCTTAAAAACGCAAAAACCATGCTCATGATTCCGGATTTATTTAATTTTTTCCTTACAGGCGTAAAAAAGACGGAGTACACCAACGCGTCCACAACACAGTTCTATAATAGTGAAAAATACGAATGGTCATATGACATGCTGAAGAAAATGGGTATACCGACGGATATACTTACAGATGTAATATTCCCGGGTGAGATTGTAGGTACCGTAAAGCCGGAGCTTGCAAAGGAGCTTGGAATTGCGGAGGTTCCTGTTGTGGCTGTCGCGTCGCATGACACCGGCAGCGCTGTCGCATCGGTACCGGTTGCGGATCAGAAGGACTTCATATACATATCCTCCGGCACATGGTCGCTTATGGGCGTGGAGCTTGACAGTCCCAATACCTCGGACGGAGCCTTTGAGTATAACTTTACAAACGAGGGCGGAGTCAACAAGACCATACGTTTTCTCAAAAATATAATGGGACTGTGGCTGATACAGGAGTCAAGACGTCAGTGGATAAGAGAGGGCGAGGAGCTGTCGTTTGACGAGCTTGAAAGACAGGCGAACGAGGCGGAGCCGTTCGCAAGTCTTATAGATCCGGATTATCCGGAGTTTCAGACTCCGGGCAACATGCCTGAGCGCGTAAAAGAATATTGCGCAAAAACCGGACAGAAGGCGCCGGAAACAAAGGGCGAGGTAATCAGATGTATCGCGCAGAGCCTGGCGTTTAAATATCGTCAGACGGTTGAGGGCATGGAGGAAGTGACAGGCAATAAGTATAACGTTGTCAATATTGTCGGCGGCGGCATAAAGGACAAAATGATTTGTCAGTTTACGGCGAACGCGACAAAGCGCACCGTAAGCGCCGGACCGGTGGAGGCTACAAGTATCGGCAACGTGCTTGTGCAGGCGATAGCCATGGGGGCGATTAAGGATATTAACGATGGCAGAAGGGCAGTTAAGAATTCCTTTGACGTTAAGACCTATGAACCGCAGGACAATGACGCCTGGGACAGAGCGTATGACAGGTGGAAGGAAATTATAAAAAAAGCCTGACAAAAAAGAATAATATCGGAAAATTCTCATAGTATTTACTATGAGAATTTTTTATGGAGGACAAAGCTATGGAATTGATTAAGGAAAATATAAAAGTAAATCAGATTGCGTGTAAAGGCAGCGCGCAGGCGCCGTTGGACGAGGATATTATAGTGCCTGATGTAAAACCGGATATATTAAAAATTTTGCAGCTTGATACTGTGCCGTGCGTTACGTCAAGAGAGGTAACGGCGGGCAGGGTGGTTGTCAGCGGCAAGGTTGACGTAAAGCTGCTGTATATACCCGACAGCGACCGCGAGAAAATAAAGAGTATAGTAACGGAATTCGATTTCAGTCAGAATATTGACAGCGGCGACATCTCGGAGGATATGACCGCGCTCATAATATCGAATATTGACAGGGCGGAGGTTTCTTTGACAAACAGCCGCAAGCTGCGGGTAAAGATTGTTGTCGGGCTGGACTATGAAATTGTCGCCGACAAAGAGATAGAGATAGCCGTAGACGCCATGGAGGGCGAGCGGACAGAGCTTATGCGCGATAATGTAAAGCTGCAGAACTGCGTGGGAATGTCGGAGGAGGAATTTTCGGTCAGGGAGAGTATTCAGGCGCCGAACGGGCAGACCTCCGTGAATGAAATTCTGAAGGTTGACGCGAAAATCTGCGACTGTGAATATAAGTCAATAACCGGCAAGATTGTCGCGAAGGGCGCTGCGTGCGTATGCGTGCTGTATACCGACGATGACTGTGAGATACAGTTTATGGAGGAGGAAATACCGTTCACCGAGGTTTTTGACTGTGACGATGCGGGTGATGAAACGATTTGCGATATCGATTATTCAATAGCGGAGTTGAATTATGAGGTCATGGAGGACAGTGACGGTGACAGGCGTATTGTGGATATTGACATAACGGTGTCCGCTCAGATTAAGGCTGCCGAGAATGTGTCGGTGGATATGGTAAGCGACTGCTACGAGCCTTTTATGAAGACACAGCTCCTCAAGGAGGAGGTAGAGCTTGACGAGATTGTCGCTCGTCCGGTATCGCAGAATACAATCCGTGAAATGGTTGAGGTAAGCGGCGGGGCGCCGGCGGTATCGTGCGTGTACAATGTGATAACGCGTCCCTTCGTGACCAGGACGGAGCTGCAGCGCGGAAAGCTGCTTGCCGAGGGCAGAATTGAGGCGTATATACTGTATCTTACAGAGGACAGCGACAGCCCGGTATACAGTCTGAAAAAGGATATTCCGTTCAGCTATATGTTGGAATGCGGTGAAACGGAGGATAATCTTGTACCGGAAATAAAAGCGGAAATAAAGCATACCGCGTATAATCTGAATGTTGCGGGTGAGATTGAACTTAGGTGTATACTGTCGCTCAGCGCCAACATAATAAGAAAAAGAAAAATCGAGCTGATAACCGGCGTTGAAACGGAAAAACCGGACACGGACGAAAAAAAGGGCATAGTGGTGTACTTTGTACAAAAGGGCGATAATCTCTGGGAGGTGTCAAAACGGTACGCGGTGCCGCGTGAGAAAATACTTAAATTCAATAGCATGACGGATACGGATAAACTGGTTGTTGGCAGCAGACTGTTTATTCCGGGAATGTAATTACATAAAAAAGGTCAAAGGGGCTGTTGCAAAATGATTTTCAAATAACAAAACGCGCAAAAAACAGCCTTAAAAACAACAAAAATCTCTTGATTATATGACTGAAAAGCCATTTTCAAGAGATTTTTTGCGCAATATTTTTGAGCGGAGCTATTCTGCAACAGCCCCTTTTTGGGTCAGCGTACAGAACTATTCCGTGCTTCTCTTTAAAAAAACCGATAAATATTGACAAAGAAGTGTCTAAAGTATATAATAATATAGAGTTAGTGTAATCAGAGGGCGGTAAGCGCATGAAGGATGTAATATTAAAAGCGTGGAATTCGCTTGAGAAAGCGGGCAGAAAAATAACCGATTTTCTGCTCGGACTTATTGGGAAGAGTATAACCGATGAGCAGTGGTCGGTATTTATGCAGTTTATCAAGTTCGGACTTGTGGGAGCTGTGAATACGGTTGTTGATTATGCGACATATTTACTGACGCTGCTGGTTTTTATGCGGACAGGCTTGTTTGCGGATAAAGCTTATATGGTATCGACGATGCTTGGTTTTATTGTCAGCTTTTTTAACATGTTTTACTGGAACAACAGGTACGTATTCAAAAAAAAAGACGGAGAACACCGCTCGATTGTAATGTCGTTTATAAAGCTGTTTCTGACATACTCGGTGACGGGTGTGATTATAAGACCGCTGTGCTTGTATTTGCTTGTTGATGCGGCGGGGCTGTCAAGCGCTATAGCTCCGATACCTATTATGCTTATAACCATACCGTTTAACTTTATATTCAGTAAGCTGTGGGCATTTAAGGGAAAGAAACAGTAGAGCGTAACAACAGCGATTAAGGATTTAACGGGATATTACCTGAAATAGCCGTACATGTTAAGGAGGTAATTGAGAATGAGAGAAAAAATAGCTGCGGTTTTCTCTGAGGAAACACCTAAGAAATATTCAGCGGTATTTGGTCTTATTCTGATCGCCGTTGTATTATGCGAGATTTTTATATTCAATTATAAATGGCTGAATTCGGCGTTTGACAAGGAAGTAACGGCGGATAATATATCCGTAATAAATACTACCATGAAAAACGGTAAAATAATAATATCGGAAGACGCGGGGAAATACGTTACCTTGCTGATTGGCGATGTTAATTCTGAAATCAGATATTTGTATTTTAATCCGGATGAAGGAAATGCAGCTAAGATAACGGTGATAGCCGCAGATGAAAAAAAACGCGAACGGACTTGAATCGAAGTCAAAATATATTTCCGGCGATATAAAGAGGTCGCAGTATATGAAGCTGCATTACAGCGGCAAAATATCGGAATTAAGAATAAAAATAAATAATGTTTCAGAAATGCCCGCATACACAATGGACATAGACAACATAAAACTTAACGTAAAGGTTCCGTTAATGTTTTCGTGGACAAGAGTGATTATACTTGCAATTCTGCTTATG
>CAZWMB010000026.1:0-21834 GCA_964634635.1 uncultured Lachnospiraceae bacterium | reverse complement strand
CGTACATTGAATACATTCTCATTAAATCCGCCGCGAAGAGCGCCGCCTCGTCGCCTCCCGTACCGCCGCGTATCTCCATGATGACATTCTTTTCATCGTTGGGATCCTTGGGCAGCAGCAGGATTTTCAGCTCGACGCCCGCCCTTTCTATCGTTTCCTCAGCTTCTGCCATTTCAAGACGTATCATTTCCTCAAAATCCTTGTCCTGACCCGCGTCCAGCATTTCCCTGTCGTCCGCGAGGGTCTGTTTTGCCTTTTTCAGCTCCCTGAATTTATCAATAATCGGCGTAAGGTCGGAATGTTCCTTACAGTAGACGCGCCACGCCTCCTGATTCGCGATTACTTCCGGGTCGCTTATTTTCTCCGACAAAAACGCGAACCTTTCCTCGAGCGCCTCAAGCTTGTCAAACATTATGCAATTCTCCTATCGTTTGGTATAAGCTTATTCTATAATATTTTCCCGTATGTGTCAACCGATTTTGTGAATTAACAGTAATATTTGGTCACAAAAAATTAACAATTTATTTATAGACAATTGAATATTGTTTTGGTATAATGTAAACTGAATTTAATTTAAATAAGGGGTGACAGGCTTGAAAATACGTAAAAGAGCGGTACTGTGTGCCGTTGTTTCCGCGTTTACGTTTACTTCTGCCGCCGCGTCGTATCTTATAGCGTCAGCGGATACGCCGCTTACCGAACGGGAGGCTATGACGCTTGCCGCGGGGCTTTACGAGCGCCTTACGCTTCAGGAAATAGAAATTCCGGAGGATTTTAACGAGCTTGGACTTGACGGAGACGTTTTAAAGTCCGTCGTAATGGGGTACATAAATCTTGACGACGCCGACAGCGCCGGAAACGGCGTGCGCAGACAGGACTTCATGTCGATACTGTACAAGACAATCGTAAGCTACAATGACAGCTATACCGTCTATGGCGACGAGGCGGAGGCGATACTCAACGAATGTTACGACAACGCGTACCTTGACGACGAAAACAGAATTGCTTACGCGTTTATGATAAAGCAGGGAATAATTACAAATAAATTCAGTACGCGGCCGGACGAGGAGCTGACAAAAGAGGAATGTGAAACGCTTATAAGAACCGCGTACGATTACTTCGCGCAAAACGTTACGCTCACAGTCGCGGGTACCGACATAACGGTCGGCGAAAACATATCCGCCGTACTGGACGCTTTCGGCGTCCCTAACAGAATAGACGATACCGAATACGGCTTTGAATGGTACGTTTATAATTCCAACTACGCCGAGTTTTGCATGGTCGGCGTAGAGGCCGACAGGGTGTGCGCGCTGTACACAAATTGCTCCGACTTTGAGCTTGACGGAATACGCTCCGGCGATGACTACGCCAAAGCCGCGGACCTCCTTGACAACCGCTGTTTCCGTATTTACGCCGATCCGTCCGGATATATTGACTCGATACTTTACAATCCGCGCTATCGCGGTATTACCGACGACGCGTCTGTCAAGCGTTCCAAATCTCTTATACTGCTTGACATGATAAACGCGTACCGCGCCAAAAACGCGAAGCCGATATACGTGGAGGACGCGGACATGAGCGCGGCGGCGTGGCTGTCCACGCTGTCCTTCGGCGACGGGAATGTCGAGGTACAGTCGGGCTACGACGTGTTTTCGGTGTACCGTCAGCTGCTTGAGAACGCCGACTCAATCCTTACTCAGGACGCGCTTTTCAGCTCTCCGATAGGACTGTCCTCCTCGACCGACCTGTCGGGCGGTACGCGGGCGAGCATCATTTCCGACCCGTACGCGGTTGCGCTGCCCGCCGAAACGCGGACGGCGGAGCTTGACGAGCCGGATTACACCGTAAACGGCGTTGACGAGGTAACAACGCCGGCGCTTGTGACGCCGACGACGGAAACCCTGTATAACGAGGGCGACGACGTGGTAATAGAGCTTGCGATGCAGGCGGCGGAAAAATACCTCGTTGAGATATTTGACGTTGAAAACGACGAATACGCCGTTAACAGCTACATAACGACCGACAGCACGTATCTTACATTCCCCGCCGCGCTCTTTAAGACCGGCGCGGACTACCGCCTGACCGTCAGCTCCGTAACGGAGGACGGCGGCGCGCTTGCTTCGGACGAGGTACTCCTGAGCTACGGCTCGGCGTACGGCGACGGCGTGGAGATACTCACTCCCTACAACGACGGCGTAACCGAGGACGAGGAGCTTGCGCTGCTGTGGACGTCCGACAAGTATCACGACTTCTATATCGATTTATATGACGAAAACAACGCTCTTGTGGTCAGCAAGGTGGTTGAGGACGAGTACGAGGCGCTCATACAGGGCGTTTCGCCGGGTAAATACTATCTGTACATAACCGCGCTGCGCCGAGGCTCCAAGGTTGAAAAGGCGCAGGACTGCGTTACTTTTACGGTTACATATCCCGAGCCTGTCATAAACGAGATTATCCTTGACCGCGACGACGTTTACTACTTCGTTTACGAGGACGAGGAGCTTGGACTGCTCTATTTCTACGACGAGGAGCTTGTGGAGGTCGAGGAGGAGGACGAAAACGGCGAGATTACTACCGTTGAGAAGAAAAAGATAATTCAGAAGCAGGTCAAGGCGACGGAGGGCTACCGCAGACTGGCCAAATACCGCTCCACGCCCGAGTACGTCACCGGCGAGCCGGTAATACTCCCGCATGACTCAACCGCGGGTACGGCTATTGTAAACGAGGCGGCGAAATATCTGGGCGTGCCGTACGTATGGGGCGGCACGACGCCCGACGGCTTTGACTGCTCCGGACTTGTGCAGTACGTATGCAAATCGCTGGGAATAAACGTAAGCCGCGTCGCGGAGGATCAGTTTACCGACGGCGTCGCGGTGAACCGCGACGAGCTTATGCCGGGCGACCTGGTATTCTTTGAGCAGAACGGCTATATACACCACGTAGGCATATACGTTGGAAACGGAATGATGATACACGCGCCGCATACCGGCGACGTGGTAAAGTACCAGTCCATAGACGCCGATTACTACCGCAGCGAGTACGCGGGAGCAAGACGCGTGTATTGATAATGTAAATCGGTAAAACAAAACGGGGGGTAAATATGAAAAATGTGAAGGCGCGTACAAACGCGAGGTTTCGGCGTATCACGGCGGTCATTGCGGCGTTCATAGCGCTTTTGACCTGCTTTGCGCTTGTAATGGTAATCTATAATCTGATAAAAGCGAACTGGCTGTTTGCGGCGGCGTGGTTTATAGCCGCGCTGCTCGCGGCGAGCTACGTGGTTATCCGCGTGAATACGGTTTTCACGACTTATCTCGCGCTGGAGGGCGGTTATCTGCATATGCGTAACTGGACGAACGAGTTTTTGCCGTACGACTATAACAATAAGCTGAAAATTTTCAGCGAGTTTATACCGGCGAAAACCAAGCTTGTGGAAATACCGGTCGACGAGGTCGCGGGTATTATAATAGGTACGAAAAATTTTATCAAGCGCAATATCGAGCCGGACAGGGACTTTGTAAAGAAAATCAAGCCGCTTGAACGGACGCGGGATTTTTACAGAAAGAAAACGGTTTCAAGCATGGATATTTTCTATGTCGAAACCTATGAGGGAGAGTGCTGTTACATGCCGATTGAGCGTTTCGACGCGGGGGATATAAAACGTATTGCGCAGCTTATGCTGGCGGCGAACGCGAACATGTTTTTCAAGAGCGGCGACAGGGCGTACAGGACGCTTAAAACGCCCAAATGACTCCCGGCGTCCCGCGCCCCCTTCGTAGGGGACGGCGTCCCCGACGTCCCGCGCGTCCGGCGTATATCGGACTTGCTTTATGCAAATCCCACACCCCTCCCGCGCATCTGCGCCCGAAAACTATGCAATTTACACAAAAAAACATATTCGTCAAAAAAAGAATTGAATTTTTGCTTTATATAGTTTATAATGTTAGTATATGAATGTAACTTGTATGTGTGTCGGCGTGAAAGCCGTCACCCAAACAAAGAAACAAAAAAATCTTTTTAAGAAAAGGGGTAAACAAAATGAAGAAATTCACAAAACTATTTCTGTTATGCGCGTCGACCGCAGCGGTAACAGCGGCTGTCGCAACTTCGGCTATGGCGGCTGAGAGTACTCTGACGGCTACATACGCTACCGACGAAAGCGGTTCGACCGGTACTGTTACAATCACATGCGCGTCGGAGGACGAAGTTCAGACGCTTCTTATCCTGAAACCCGACTCGGACAGAACGAGTATCGCGACGACGGACATTCTGCAGATTGACCAGCAGGACGGTTCAATCACAACGGCGACGGTTCCCGCTCTCAGCGAGGATAACGAGGACGAGAAGGGTACATACACCGTTCTTGTCGGCGGAACGAGCGGCGATCTCTACATCGGCACGTTCTCAATCGGCGGCGAGGAAGTTCTTATGGGCGATGTAGTTTCACCGTCTGGTATCTATGGAAACGACGCGACGGCGGTTCTTAAAGACGTTGGCGACATAGAAAAGTTGACAGGTAAGGCTGCGTTTGCTGCTGACGTAATTTCACCGTCTGGTATCTATGGAAATGACGCGTCGGCAATTTTGAGATGGGTTGCAGATTATAGAGATGACAGTGTAGGCACAACCGGCACAACGGCGACTTATTCTGGCGAGTGATTTACTTAAACATTAGTCATTCCGAAGCCGGACTGCAGCTTTGGGATGACCGATAGATTTTATAGGATATCTGGAAAGGGGTATACGAAATATGAAAACAAACAAAAAGATAATTGCGCTGGTTTGCGCTTTGTCAATGGTATTCTCTGTCTTTGCGGGCTTTGCTACTATTGCTCAGGCTGCGAACGAGGGTATTGTGCTTTCGTCGGAAACGGCGAAGGATAAAAAATCGGCTACAATTACCGCGAAGTACACGGGCTTTGATACGGGTGTTGCGAACTTTACAATCGTACTTAATATGCCTTCCGATAAGGTTGATTCAGTAGATGCGGTGTGTGGATATGCAAATGTAGAACCTATTGAAAACTTTAAGACCGCAGAAAACATTTATAAGTATGTTGTGGCTGGCAGTAAAGATCAGCAGCTCGAAGACAATACTCTTGCGACATTTACGATTAACTTCAAAGAAGCTCTGACAGAAGATATAGATTTTGCGCTTCAAAACGATTCGACAATCGGTAATGGTGACAATAGCATCTTCTTGATAGCTTCCGATGAAAACGGCACGCTCGCTAAGACAAGCACGACCGTGCTTGCCGACCCTGACGCTACGCCGAAGCCGACCGCTCCTGCTCGTCCGACAGTTCCGGACGATGTTGAAAAGCCGACGGTGAAAGAACCGGTTGAGGTTGGCGCAAACGGTATCGTTCTTGAGTCCGCTTTGGCGGCTGATAAGAAGTCGGCGACTGTTACCGCGAAATATGTTGGCTTTGATACGGGTGTTGCGAACTTTACAATCGTACTTAATATGCCTTCCGATAAGGTTGATTCAGTAGATGCGGTGTGTGGATATGCAGATGTAAAGCCTATTGAGAACTTCAAGACCGCAGAAAACATTTATAAGTATGTTGTGGCTGGCGCTGAAGATCAGCAACTCGAAGACAATACTCTTGCAACATTTACAATTAACTTCAAAGAGGCTCTGACGGAAGATATGGATTTCGCGCTTCAGAACGATTCAACAATCGGTAATGGTGACAATAGCATCTTCTTGATAGCTTCTGACGAGAACGGCACGCTTGCTAAGACGTACACAACGGTTAAGGCTGCAGCGTCTTTGGCGAACACAACGAACGCTGAAAAAATGGGCGTAAATACTTCTGTAATAGACGCTTCGGAGGATACGGCTGACGGTACGACGCCGTACTATGCTGTTCTTGAAGCTACAAAGAACGGTGCGGCTGCTACTTACGGCACAGACTATAAGGCGTACTACAACGGTACTGCTCTTACAGAGGATCAGATGAACGCATACCTGACCGGTAAATGGGGTTCGGTTGCGGACGCTCTTGCAAATATGACGTTTGAATACAATAACGGCGTTTCACTGACATTGTCGCTTTGTAAAGACGGTGTATCAACTGTTCTTTCGCAGGGTACAACTGTAACGTCTACGCCGACGCCTACTCCGAAGTTTACCGCTCCTACGTTGTCGGTAAGTCCGGCTTCAAAGACGATAACAGTCGGCACAAAGGTAACGATCACGCCGACATTAAAGGAAAACGACGCTGTTGACGGCGTTCTGACGGTTGACACGGGCGACGCTGACTCATACGCTTTGAAGGTCAACGTTGACGACGATACAAAGGTTGTTTCGTTCACGGCTGCTTTGAAGGGTAAGGTAACGGTAACGTATACCTACGATTACAAGGACGCTGACGGCGCTGAAAAGACGCTTACCAAGACATCTGTAATAACTATAAAGAATTCGAGCGACAGCAGCAGCGACAGCAGCAGCTCGTCGTCGGACAGCTCGTCGGGCAGCATGGGTCCGATTGCCGGCTCCAGCTCGACTGTAAACGGCGTAACCTATTCGTCGACGTTCACGGATCTTGGCGACGTATCGTGGGCTGCGGAAGCGATTAACGTCCTCGCGTCGAAGGGTATCATCAGCGGAAGAGACGCGTACACCTTCGATCCTAACGCGAACATAACGAGAGCGGAGTACTGCCAGATTCTTGTAGGCGCTATTGATAAGACTCAGGAGTCGGCTGACTCGTACTTCGACGACGTAGCATCCAACGCTTGGTATTATCACGCAATATCCGTGGCGAGCGTTTACGGTATTGTTTCGGGCTACGGCGACGGTAACTTCGGCCCGAACGACCTGATTACAAGACAGGATATGGCTCTTATGACCTATAAGGCGGCTCAGGTAGTCGGTAAGAGTCTCGCGGCTCAGCGCACGCTTGTCTTCGACGATAATTGGCAGATTTCCGATTACGCCGTTGAAGCTGTTAATACGCTTGCTAACGCGGGTATAATCAACGGTATGTCAGAGTCTGAATTCGCTCCGCTTAACAACGCTACGAGAGCGCAGGCGGCGGTAATCCTGTATCAGGCGTTTGTTAAATAATCAGGTATTGATTAAAAACGGTTAGATCAATAAAATCAAGAACAGTCCTTCGGGGCTGTTCTTTTTTGCTTTATCTTATAGGAAAGCCGCCGGCGTATATTATAATTTAATTACAATGTAACAATATATTTGCAATTTTATAAAAACTTTGGTATAATATATATAAATAAAATTGCTTGGGGTGATACTGTGGTAAAAATCGGCAACGACTGGGACGCGATACTGGAGGATGAGTTTCGCGCGGAATACTATCTGAAGCTGCGCTCCTTTCTGAAATCCGAATACGCGGCTCATAATATTCATCCCGATATGTATGATATCTTTAACGCCTTGAAATGGACGTCCCGCGCCGATACAAAGGTCGTCATTCTCGGTCAGGACCCGTATCACGAGGAGGGTCAGGCGCACGGTCTTGCGTTTTCGGTACAGAAGGACGTAAAAATACCGCCCTCGCTTATGAATATGTATAAGGAGCTGCAAAATGAGCTTGGCTGCTATATCCCGAATAACGGCTATCTGGAAAAATGGGCGCGCCAGGGCGTGCTGCTTTTAAATTCGTCGCTGACCGTGCGCGACGGTCTTGCGAATTCGCACCGGGGCAAGGGCTGGGAAATATTTACCGACCGCGTTATAGCGTCCTTAAATGAGCGCGGCGACCCTGTAATATTCATGCTGTGGGGTAATAACGCGAGGGAAAAGCTCAGTATCATAACGAACCCGAGACACAAAATCCTAACGGCTCCCCACCCGAGTCCACTGTCGGCGAGTCGCGGATTTTTCGGCTGCGGACATTTCAAAACGGCGAACCGTATACTTGAAAAATTGGGTAAGGAGCCAATCGACTGGCAGATTGAGAATATATAGAGGTTAAAATGACGGTATTTGGAATTACAGGCGGCAGTGGGAGCGGCAAAACAACGGCGGCGCGGCTTTTGTCGGAGCGCGGCGTAACAGTGATTGACGCCGACGTGATTGCGCATGCGGTTACGGAGCGCGAGCCGTGCCTGTCTGAGCTGACGGCGTACTTCGGCAAGGGTATACTGCGTTCCGACGGTTCTCTTGACCGCCGCGCGCTTGCGGATCTCGCGTTTGCGGACAGCGAAAGCGCCGCCGCGCTGAACCGTATAACGCATAAGTATATTAAAGCGGAAACGGAGGTCCGTATTAAGAAAGCGAAAACGCCTCTGGTCGCCGTTGACGGAGCGGTTATAATCGGCAGTCCGGTTGAGCCGCAGTGCGGCTTTATAGTGTCGGTTCTCGCCGACCGTGATACGCGCATAAACCGTATAACCGCGCGCGACGGTATAACGGCGGAGCGGGCCGCCGCAAGACTTGACGCGCAGCCCTCCGACGGGTTCTATAAGAAAAATTCTTTGTATATTATATATAATAACGGCGCCGCTGACGAGCTGGAGAAGCAAATCGACGCGCTGCTCAAAAGTATAAAGGAGAAGTGTATTGAGTAAAATTTTTAAAGGATTTCTGGCAATTCTCGCGATAGTCATAGCGATTATCGGTATTGCCGGCGGCTACGAAACCAGTCGGCGCGCAAGGTATCCGGTGGCGTATTCGGATTACATCGTAAAATACGCGGACGAGAACGAGCTTGACCCGTTTCTTGTCATGGCAGTGATAAAAACCGAGAGTAACTTTGTGCCGGAGGCACATTCCGGAGTGGCGGGAGGACTTATGCAGCTTACCGAGGAAACGGCTCAGTGGAACGCGGAGGATATGAATATCGATTATGACTACGACTATATGGACCCCGAAACAAATATTCGTTTCGGCTGTCATTATCTGCGTCATCTGATAAATATTTATGAAAACACAAATACCGCGCTCGCGGCTTACAACGGCGGTATGGGCAATGTAAATTCATGGCTTGCCGACCCCGATTGCAGCAGCGACGGCGTATCTCTCGACTACATACCGTTTTCCGAAACTCGGAATTATGTCGATAGGGTCAACAGCAGCTGGGAGCATTACAAGACGCTTGAAACAATTGAGTAAATAAGGCGGTAACGCTGAAATAGACAGAAAGGAGAAACAGTTATGGCAATGGTAATCACGATTGGACGTCAGTTCGGCAGCGGAGGCAGAGATGTCGGCGAGAAAATAGCGTCGCATTTTTCTATTCCCTTTTACGACAAGGAGCTTGTCGAGATGGCGTCGCAGAAAAGCAATATCAGTAAGGAGGCGCTCAAGGAGGCGGACGAGCATGCGACGAGCAGTTTTCTGTACTCGCTCGCGAGCGGTAATTATTCAATGCGCGGAATCAACGCTCCGATTTACTACGAGATGCCGATAAACGACAAGCTGTTTATAGCGCAGTCGGAGGTTATCAAAGAGATAGCGAAAAAAGGCTCGTGCGTAATCGTCGGCAGATGCGCCGACTACGTACTAGGCGAGGAGTCTAATGTGGATTTGCTTAACGTTTTCGTGTACGCGTCGCTGGATTTTCGCGCCAAGCGCGTAATGGACGCGCTTAACCTGCCGCAGAACAAGGCTCGCGACAGAGTTATAAAAACCGACAAGCAGCGCCGTACTTATTATGACTACTATACAAGCCGCGACTGGGGCGTTATGTCAAATTACGATATTTGCGTAAATACCGAAAAAATCGGAATTGACAATGCGGCGGAGCTTATTATCAATTTTGCGAAAAACAGTATTAAATAAGGGGTGGTGGCTTTGCTCATTGAAATGCTTAAATCTGTAATACTCGGCATTGTGGAGGGCATAACCGAATGGCTCCCGATAAGCTCAACAGGACATCTGATTTTGGTAAACGAGCTTATCCGCAACACCGACTGTTTCACCGCCTCGGATTTGTACCTGTACGTTATACAGCTCGGCGCGATTTTGGCTGTGGTGACGTTATATTTCCATAAGCTTAATCCGTTCGCCCCGTCAAAGACGCGGTCGGAAAAGGCGGATACGTGGCATATGTGGCTGAAGGCGCTTATTGCCTGTGTACCCGCCGCTGTGATAGGCTTGCTGCTTGACAGCTTTATGGAGAGCTTTGAAAACTGGCGGGTTGTGTCGGCAATGCTGATATTGTACGGTATAGCTTTCATTATTGTTGAGAATATGGTCAAAAAGGCGCGTGTATCGGATATTAACGGAATGAAGTACACCACCGCGCTGCTTATCGGCGCGTTTCAGGCGCTTTCGATTATACCGGGCACCTCGCGCAGCGGCGCGACAATTCTCGGCGCCGTGATACTTGGCTGCTCAAGAGAAACAGCGGCGGAGTTCTCGTTTTTTCTGGCGATACCGGTCATGTTTGGCGTAAGCCTGCTTAAAATTGTCAAATACGGACTTGATATGACCGGCTCTGAAGCTGCCGTCCTGCTTACAGGTATGACGGCGGCGTATCTTGTGTCAATGGCGGCGATTAAATTTCTTATGAATTATGTCAGGAAACATGATTTCAAGGGATTTGGATATTACAGATTAGTACTCGGCGTAATCGTGATTGCGTATTTCACGCTTACGACAATGCTCGCTTAAGCATAAAAAACCGGCGCGGTACAGCGCGGATATTTTTCAATATCCGCGCTGTACCGCGTTTTAATACGAGAGTCCGCGGCGTCTTTGATTTAATATTTTTACAGTATATTCTCCAATTTCATCTGATAATTTTTCGGCAGATGCTCAAACAAAAACGACAGCACCTTGCACTGTGACAGCGCGTCCGTACGGTAGCCGCAGCTGATGTATCCGCTCATTTCGGAAACGCTCATTTCAATACGGTCAAAGTCCGCGTGGTCGCCGGTCGCGGCGAGTATGACGCGCTTTTTTTCGAGGTATTCCGTAAGCTGTCCCAGCGCGTCCGCCGCGCCATCCATGTCGTCCTCCGTAAGACAGGCCATTATACGATTGTTAATACCGCTAAGCTCCTCTGATACTTTTTCTATATGCACGGTGTAAAACAGACTGCCGAGTACAATTGTCACGGCAATCACAGTCGCCGCCGTCACGCCTCTCATGCTGTGGCTCCTCCTTTTTTGTCCTTTTCACCCTTAAGCTGTACAAACAAGTCGTTCTCCGCGTCAAGCGACGCTATAAATACGCTCTTGACGCTGTCCACCTTTCGTTTTTTTAATTCACGCGTAAGCCAGTCCATGTCCTTGCCGGAGCGCCGCAGCTCATGCTCGTTGAGAGTTCCGTCCGATATAAGCGTACAGGGCAGACCATCCCTGCGTACGTTTGTAAGCCCCATGTCCTTTACAGTGGCGCTGCGCGCGCCGTCCTTGGGTATAACGCTCAGCTTGCCGCTTGTTTCAAGCACGGCGACCTCAACGTCCGACACGTCGTGACAGTTATTCAGACGCAGCTCTTCAAGTAAGTCGTTTATGTTGAACCGCAGCTTGGACAGCTCTCCCTCGTTGATATGACCGTTGTATATGACTATGCTCGGCTCGCCGCTGAGGAATTTGCGTACCGACTTGCTTTTAAGACTCAGAAAGGACATCATGACCTCCGCGACAATCAGCGTCAGCACGGGAATAATTCCTGAAAGCAGCGGTATATCTATCGCCTGCATCGGCACAGAGGCGAGGTCGGAAATCATTATAGCGACTACCAGCTCAGACGGCTGCAGCTCACCGAGTTGTCTTTTCCCCATTATCCGCATTGCGGCTATAACTACGCTGTAAAGTATAAGTGTTCTTATTACCAGTACAAGCATATAATCCTCCGTTCGTATTTTTTATATATTATCCGCTTATCAGTCTCTTTTTATGCCTTTACTTTCGCGCGTTAAAGCGCTATAATATATACAGTAATTATTTTATAAGGAGAGCGCTATGAAAGAGATGAACAACAAAAGCATGGATACGCTGTTCAGGGCGGTGCTGCAGTTAAAAAACACTGATGAATGTTGTAGATTTTTTATGGATTTGTGTACCGTATCCGAGATAAAATCCATGAGCCAGCGTATGGAGGTGGCGCTTATGCTGAAGGATAAACGCATATATACCGACATAGCCGCTGAAACAGGCGCGTCTACCGCGACGATAAGCCGTGTGAACAGGTGTATAAACTATGGTTCTGACGGCTATAATTTAGTAATTGACAGAATGAGGGAGGGCGCCAAGTGAACAGCTATTCTGATTTTGCGTATATATACGACTCGCTTATGCGGCGCGACGTTAATTATGAAAAATGGGCTGATTATATAGAGAATATTTTCGCGCTGTATGGCGCGGAGCCTGAGCTAATATGCGACCTTGCCTGCGGTACGGGCGGTATAACAATACCGCTCGCGCGCCGCGGCTATAATATGACAGGCGTTGACGTGTCGGAGGACATGCTGAATATTGCCCGCGATAAGTCGGAGGGGCTGGACATACTGTACCTGAACCAGAGTATGCCCTCTCTCGACCTTTACGGTACAATGGGCGCGTTTACCTGTATGATTGACGGTATAAATTACATAATAGCGCCAAGACTGCTGGAGCGTCTGTTCATGCGGATTAAAAGGTGCTTTCTTGACAGAGATGGATTGTTCATATTTGATATAAGCACGCGGCATAAGCTGAAAAACGTGATTGGTGACAATACCTTTGTATACTGTGAGAAGGATATATTCTATACGTGGCAGAACCGCTATATTGAAAATAAAAATTTGTCGGACATGTTTCTTACGTTTTTCGTGCGTGACGGAGCGGTATACCGCCGTTTTGAGGAGCGGCATCTGCAAAGGGCGTATACGGAAACGGAGCTGCGCTTATTGCTGAAAAGGGCGGGATTTGAGAGAGTAGACGCCTATGGCGAGCTTTCTTTCGACAAGCCCGCGAAGGACTGCGAAAGAATGGTTTTTGCGTGCCGCTGAGATATATAAACCGAGACTGCGGGGTTACACACAAAACACACACATAAAATTTAGTATTTTCCTTGATTTTCTTACCATTTTGTGGTATAATAAATCAGTTAAAGGACATAAATTTTTACTATTTTTTTACTGTTTGATTAGGAGGAAATTATGGCGAAAAAATCCGAAGACTTGACGCTTGATATGGAGGCTATCAGCAACCAGCATATTGTTGAGGTTGACCTTGACAGAGAGATGAAAAAGGCTTATATAGACTACGCGATGAGCGTTATCGTAAGCCGCGCCCTACCTGATGTGCGCGACGGAATGAAACCTGTCCACAGGCGCATACTATACGATATGTACAATCATAATCTCCTTTATGAGAATGATTTCCGAAAATCCGCCACAACCGTAGGTACGGTACTCGGTAATTATCACCCGCACGGCGACGCGTCTGTATACGACGCTATGGTGCGCCTCGCACAGGACTTTTCCCTGAGATACCCGCTTGTGTTCGGTAAGGGCAACTTCGGCTCAATCGACGGCGATCCCGCCGCGGCGTACAGATATACCGAGGCGAAAATGTCAAAGATAGCGGCGCATATGCTGACGGATATTGAGAAAAATACGGTTGATTTTGTGCCAAACTATGACGACAGCAAAAAGGAGCCGGACGTACTGCCCTCGCGTTTCCCGAACCTGCTTGTAAACGGCAGCTCAGGTATCGCGGTAGGTATGGCTACGAATATTCCTCCGCATAACCTGACGGAGGTTATTGACGGCATTGTAGCCGTCATAGACGACCCTATGATAACAGTCGAGGAGCTTATGACCCATATTCAGGGCCCCGACTTCCCCACGGGCGGCGTGATTATGGGCAGGAGCGGTATACGCTCGGCGTACACCACCGGCAGAGGCCGTATCATTTTGCGCGCCAAAGCGGAAATTGAGGAGGATGCGAACGGCAGAAACAGGATTGTCGTTACTGAAATACCGTATCAGGTAAACAAGGCAAAGCTTGAAAAGCATATAAACGAGCTTGCGCGCGACGGAAAGATAGACGGTATAGCGTCGACAAAGGATTTGTCCTCGGATACAATTCGTCTTGTGATTGAGTTAAAGCGCGACGCGAACCCGAATGTAGTGCTCAACAATCTGTATAAATACACGCAGATGCAGGACACCTTCGGCGTTATACTGCTCGCGCTTGTGGACAAGCAGCCGAAGATACTTACTCTGCGTGAAATTATAGACCTTTATATCGCGCACCAGGAGGACGTCATAGAGCGCCGTACAAAATTCGACCTTGAAAAGGCTTTGGAGCGCGCCCATATTCTTGAAGGATACAGAATAGTTATTGACAATATTGACGAGGTTATACGTATTATACGCGCGTCAAACGGTATACCCGAGGCAAAGGAGGCTCTGCGCGAGAGGTTCAGTCTGACAGACGCGCAGGCGACCGCGATTGTACAGATGCAGCTCGGACGCCTGTCCGGCATGGAGCGTGAAAAGATTGAAAACGAGTACAGGGAGCTGACAGCCAAGATTACCGAGCTGCGCGCAATCCTTGCGGACGAGGGCAGAATTCTGCGAATAGTAAAGGAGGATTTGCTCGTCATGAAAAATAAGTACGGCGACGAGCGTCGTACTGAAATCTCAATGATAACGAATGAAATTGACATTGACGACCTGATTGACGAGGAGGATATTGTCGTAACCGTGACGCATAACGGTTATACAAAACGTCTGCCGGTTGATACGTACAAATCGCAGCGCCGCGGCGGGCGCGGAATATCGGGTATGTCCACTCGCGAGGAGGACTTTGTGGAGCATATGTACACAACGACCACTCATCACACGCTGCTATTCTTTACAACGCGCGGCATGGTGTACAAGCTTAAGGGCTATCAGATACCCGAGGCGAGCCGTCAGGCGATGGGCATGGCTATTGTGAACCTTCTGCCGATTGAGAGCGATGAAAAAATTTCCGCCATGATTCCCGTCAAGGAATTTGAGGACGGTCAGTACCTCACCTTTGTTACGCGTAAGGGTATAGTAAAGAAAACCAATATTATGGATTATTCGCATATACGCAGCGTAGGTCTCAGAGCCATTGAGCTTGACGAGGACGACACGCTCATTCAGGTGGAGATAACCGACAGTACCGGCGAGCTTGTACTCGCCACGCATGACGGGTACGCCATACGCTTCGCCGAAAAAGACGTGCGCTCCACAGGACGCGCCACCCGCGGCGTAAAGGGGATAACGCTCCGTGAGGGCGATTATATTATAGGCGCGGCGGCGGTACGGGAGGATAAACAGCTTTTGACCGTAACGGAAAACGGATACGGCAAAAAGACGCCGATTGATGAGTACAGAGTGCAGTCCCGAGGCGGTATGGGTATATTCACCTACAGGATTACCGAGAAAACCGGTAAGCTGGCGGGTATGAATATGGTAAGCGATGAAGACGATGTAATGCTTATTACCTCGGACGGAATAATAATAAGAATGCATACGGACGATATTTCCTCTTACAGCAGGCAGACGCAGGGAGTGCGCGTTATGCGGCTGGGCGAGGGCGTCAGCGTTGTGTCGCTTGCGTTTACGAATCGTGAGAATGACGACACTGAGGATACGGAAACAGAAAACCAACCGAAAGGAGATAATGAATAACAATGAAAAAGGCATTAGGTATTTTCGCGGTGATTTTATCATTGACTCTTCTTGCGTCATGTGAGGGAGGTACCGACGATGACGCGGTTCCGACGCAGGAGCCTGCTCCGACGCCCAATCAGGAGCTTGTAAAGAATACGATAAACGCTACGATTACTCTTGAGGACGGCGACGAGATTGTGCTGGAGCTTTACCCCGACCTCGCGCCGGAAACTGTTGAAAACTTTGTGGAGCTTGCGGAGGACGGTTTCTATGACGGTACTGTTTTCCACAGAGTTATAGAAGGCTTTATGATACAGGGCGGCGGTTATGACGAAAACATGAAGGAAAAGAAGACTGACACAATAAAGGGTGAGTTTGCGGCGAATGGGTTTGAGAATTCCCTTGCGCATGACCGCGGCGTTATATCGATGGCGCGTACAAGCGTTGACATGGACAGCGCGTCAAGCCAGTTCTTTATTATGCAGGAGTACGCTCCGCATCTTGACGGACAGTACGCGGCGTTCGGCAAGGTAATAGAGGGACTTGACGTTGTTGATGATATAGCGTCTGTCAAAACGGGCGCGGTGGCGGCTACCGGTATGACAGACGTGCCGATTGACCCGATAGTAATTGAGTCAATCACAATTAACGATCCGTCTGCTGATAAGAGTACGTCGGAGCCGACAAAATCCTCAAAGGCTACGCCCACGCCCAAGGCAAAGGCAAGCTCCAAGCCGTCAGAAAGCGAGGAGGACGGGGACGGCGAGGATGATGATATGGAAATCGCGGGCAGCGCGGACGAGCTTACCGAGGAACAGCTTGAGAGTATACTGAATTCCATCAGCTCATAAAACAACGAAAAAAGGACCGCATTACAGATTGTTTTACAGATCGTATTACAGAGTAATGCGGTCTTTTTTTAATAATTTACGGCGGAGACATATCCTGTATTGACGCAATTCTTTTTATTACAGACGCGCCCTTCCAAACTTACCGAAAATAATTTTACAGCATTTTTTCCCGTTGTCAATAAAAGCGTCATAAAGTTGTCCGTTGGCGCATAGGCTAAATATAGCCCACAATAAAAAGGGGGGAAAACGGATGTGCTATGATTATACGAGGCTTCTTGACGATATACAAACGCTGACGGACAGCTATGACATAATAGAGAGCTTTTCCATAGGAAAAAGCGTGATGCGCAAGGATATTCCATGTCTTAAAGTAGGCGGCGGGAGAAAAAAGCTTTTTCTGAGCGCGGCGTATCATGGTCTTGAGTACCTGACCGCCGCTTTTATTATCAGATTTTTGTCAGATTACACGGATAAGCTTGTAAACGGGGACAGCTGCTTCGGCTATGACGCGGCAAGGCTTTCGGAGGCGGTGACGCTATACGCGGCGCCAATGGTAAACCCGGACGGCGTGGACATAGCGGTAAACGGACTCGATATAACAAACGAATACCACCGCCGTCTTATAAGTCTTGTAGGAATTCACAGCTTTAATCAGGTATGGCAGGCGAACGCGCGCGGAGTGGACATAAATCATAATTTTGACGCAAAATGGCAGATGGTTGCCGACGCGCCCGCGCCTACAAAATACGGCGGCGAGTATCCCGAAAGCGAGCCTGAAACAAAAGCGATAGCGGAGCTTGTACGTAAAGAAAATTTTGATATGATGCTCGCGTTTCACAGTCAGGGAAGGGAAATATACTATGATTTTGACGGCATGACAGGTAAGCGCTCAGTAGAAATAGCGCAAAAAATGGCGGAAAAAAGCGGTTACGCGGTATGCGTGCCGGAGGGCAGCGCGGCGTTCGGCGGGTGTAAGGACTGGTTTATAAAGGAATTCGGCAGGGAGGGATTTACCGTGGAGATAGGCGCGGGAAAAAATCCGCTGCCGATGTCTATGCTTGACGAGGTGTGCGAGGAAAATGAAAGGCTTATCCTCTGTGTTATGAATGAGATGCTGAGACATACAAAAAAGGGCTGAGTTATTTTCTCCGCCCTTTTGTTATTATTTCCAGTATTATAAGTATTATAACGGCGAGAAGTACAATGGTACCGCCCGGACGCAGGTCGGCGTAGTAGGAAATAAACAGTCCCGCTATTGTGAACAGCTCGGCAAAGCCGATGGATATAAACATCATTTGTTTGTAGCTTTTCGCAAGCGGCATTGCCGCCGCTACCGGTATTACAAGAAGCGACGAAATCATCAGCGCTCCGACAATCCTTGACGCGACGGAAACCGTTACAGCCGTAAGCGTCATAAGCACAAAGTTAATTCCTCTTGCGGGTATTCCGGCGAGCCTTGCCGCCTCCTCGTCGAAGGTTACAAAGAACAGTTCCTTATACAGCAGCACGGAAACCGCTATAACCGCAATTCCAAGCCCCATCGTTAAATACATTTCAAAGTCGGAAATAGCTACTATCGAACCGAAAAGAAAGCTGTTGAGATTGGCAGAGCCGTTTGTTATAAAGCCCGACAGCGCCGCCGCCAGACCAATTCCCGCCGACATAACAATGACCGTGGCGATTTCAGAGTACTTGCCGAACGCTTTCCTGAGAGCCTCTATACCGAGTACCGCGAAAATCGAAAACAGCGTCGCGCCAAGAATAGGATTTATTCCGAAAATAAGACCAAACGCTATACCCGCGAGCGCCGAGTGCGACGTGGCGTCGCCTATCGCCGACAGGCGTTTAAGTACCACCGGCACGCCTATGCATGGCGCGATTACCGCGATTACCGCCGCGGTCAGAAACGCGCGCAGCATGAAGGCGTATTGAAAAATTTCAGGCATGGTGATGCGTCCTCCTTCCGGCGAATATATCGTTTATCTGCTGCATTGTCATGTTCGCTCTTTCCACAAACTCGCCGTTGCCATGCTCGCAGAAAATCAGCAGCTTTGAGGAAACGCGTACAAGCTCCGGCGTGTCGTGATTAGTCATTATTATGGTCATGCCCTGTCTGTTAAGCTCCGAGATTATGTCCGTAATCTGTTTTGCGGACTGTGCGTCAATACCGACCGTAGGCTCATCCATAAGCAGCAGCTCAGGGTCGGATATAAGCGCCCGCGCGATAAAAATACGCTGCTGCTGTCCGCCCGACAGCCTGCTTATCAGTCTGTTTTCATACTCCTCCATGCCGACTTTTCGAAGTACCATACGCATTTTTTCGGTATCCTCTTTTTTGTACCGTCTGAAAAGTCCTCTGCGGCTGTATAGGTTTGACATGACGACCTCTTTAACAGTCGCGGGAAAATCAGCGCCTGCGGCGCTTGCCTTCTGCGACACGTAGCCGATTTTATAATAATCCTTGAATTTGGATAAATCGGAACCGAACAGAGTAATTTTTCCGCGGTTGTATGGCAAAAGCCCCAGTATTATTTTAATAAGAGTGCTTTTTCCCGCGCCGTTCGCGCCGATTATTCCAAGAAAATCGCCTCTTTCAAGAGTTAAGCTGACGTCGCGCAGTACCTCCGCGTCCGAATAACTGAAGTTTAGGTTTTCCACCTTTAAAATTTTCTCGCTCATATTACAGTCCCTTTTTTAATTGCTCCAGGTTTAATTCCATAATTGTTATATAATCGCGGTTTTCCGGATCGCCCTCAAATGTATACAGAGGCAGCGCGTCAACTCCGGCTTCCTTTGCCACAGCGGCGGCTGCTTTGTCGCCTTCAAGCGGGTCGTAAAAAATGCACCCCGCGCCACACTCCTTAATCCGGCTTACAATATCCGCCATTTGCGCCGGCGACGGGTCGCTGTCGCCGGCTATGCCTTCGAGCGCGATCTGCTCCATGCCGAAATCGGCGCACAGATACCCGTACGCGCCGTGGGTCACAAAGAGCTTTTTCCCTCGCAGATCGGCGTTCTCGTACTCCTGTTCAAGCTTGTCGATACGCGCCGAATATTCCGTCAGTCTCTCAAGGTAAACGGCGGTGTTTTCACCGTTATTATCGGCTGTCGATAACGCCCTGTAAATTTCCCGCATCTGAATTTGCGCGAGATACGGGCTGAGCCAAACATGAGGGTCGCTACCGTCGGTTTCAACCTGTTTCGACGTACATACCGCCGTCACTGTGCTCGGCAGTGTTTCGGCGACGTCCTCCGCCCAGCCGTCCATACCGGCGCCGTTGTATATAAACACGTCCGCGTCGCAAAGCCTTGCAATATCCTTTGCCGACGGCTCGAAGTCATGCGGCTCGGCGCCGACAGGCGCTATGTTGTAAAGCTCAATGTCATCGCCGCCTATTGTGCGCGTGAAGTCGTATACCGCGTAAAATGAAGTAAAGACCTGCAGCTTGTCGGATTTTTCCGCGGTATTGCCGCAAGCCCCAAGCAGCAGCGACAATGACAGAGCTGACAATATAGGCATAACAGGCGTAAATTTTTTCATAACAGACTCCTTTCCCGCGTATAAGCGACAATTACATTCTATTATCAATACAGTGATTTGTCAATACCTGTTAATAATTTGTTCATAAATAAAATAATATCTGTTTACATTTAATTCATACCAGTGTCAAAAGTATGCTGTAAGATGTATACGTAGCAAACAAAATGATATGCAAAGTATGATTTTAAGTTATTTTGATAATAATTAAAGCAGGAGGCTGACAAAAATGAAAAAGTATCCTTATACTGAATCAACAGACATGATTATATACGAGCATAAGCCAAAAAAGGAAAAGAAACAGAGAGTATGGCTTACGGCGATATGCTCGGCGCTGGCGGCGAGCGTATTCACGGCGGGAGTGTTTACAGCGGGATTTTACTATATGAACGGATTCTCGTTTTCAAACAGCGAGAACGCGCAGATGGCGCAGCAGACAGCAACCTCCGACGATGGCGATTCCGGCGACGCGCAGACGGTAGCGTACAAAAACGGTAAAAAGGTGCTTACCATTCCGGAGATTGCCGCTAAGGTAGGACCGAGCGTAGTCGGCGTTATAAATAAGACCATAGTACAGCCGCAGAGATTTTACGACCCGTTTTCGGGCAGATACTACTACACCGCCGAAACTGAGGAAACGGTGGAGCAGGGAAGCGGTTCGGGTATTATATTCAAGGAGGACGGCTATATTGTAACCAATCAGCACGTTATAGACGGCGCGTCGGAAATATCGGTAATACTGAATACCGGTGAGGAATTTACGGCGGAGCTTGTCGGTCAGGACACAAAGACGGATTTGGCCGTTCTGAAAATAAATCCGGGCTCGACGCAGCTTACCGCCGCGACTTTGGGCGACTCGACAACGGTACAGGTCGGAGAAACGGCCGTTGCCATAGGCAACCCGATGGGTCAGGAATTTTCAGGCTCTGTTACGGCGGGAATAATCAGCGCCGTAAACAGAACCATGACAATAGACAACAGAACCTATAATCTTTTGCAGACGGATGCGGCGATAAACTCCGGTAATTCGGGCGGAGCGCTTATAAACCAGTACGGAGAGGTAATAGGTATAAACTCGGTAAAGCTTTCAACGACAGGCGTTGAAGGTATGGGCTTTGCGATAGCAATATCCGAGGCAAAGCCGATTATTGAGGATTTACTGTCCTCCGGCTATGTTACGGGCAGACCGCTCGTAGGTATAAGTATAAAGGACACGGGCTACGGACTGTTTATCGGTTCAGTTACCGAGGGCAGCGGAGCCGAGGAGGCAGGACTGAAAATCGGCGACATGATTATTGAGGTTGACGGTGAAAAGGTTTCGTCTGTGAGCGAGGTAAATGAAATCCGTGACAAAAAGAAAGCGGGAGATTACCTGACCTTTAAGATACTGCGCGACGGTGAAACCATGGAGGTTCAGGTTCGTCTTATGGAGGACTCCTCCGCGCAGACTAACTAAGCAATCCAGTTATAATTGACCGGCTGCCAAGGCAGCCGGAGACAATCCTTTTTTTCATATGCCTCCGCCTTCTTTCCCGGGAGGCGGAGGCCCCCCACCGATGCTTTATCCGATAAGGATTTTGCATACATATACATAATCATTGCAGATTGTAATGATGTGGTACCTTCCTAATATAAAACATTTACTCCCCCAATGTATATGTTTTAGAACCGACCGCCGGCGGATACCGGCGGAAAAAGACGGCGTTTCCGAAAAGGACGCCGTTTTTTGAAAATAAAATTTAATAAAAGGTGAATTGCAATAGTAAATTCAAAAAAAATGGGAGTGTGAGCTTTTTTCTGTAAAATCAATTTTTCTATGATAAAATACTGTGATTTTTGGGGCAGGAACAGCCGGATTTCGGCGTTCCTGCCTTAGCTATACTGTAGC
>CAZWMB010000025.1:0-22299 GCA_964634635.1 uncultured Lachnospiraceae bacterium | reverse complement strand
CTTTCTCCACGCACCCTGTAATGGAGGTGCGTAACCTAATTATACACGCCTTTCCACCTTTAGTCAATGTATTTTATTGACAAATGTATATTATGGAATTCTCAGGTAATAATATTGTTAATAAATAACATATGGAGGTATGAAAATGAAACAGTACATTGAAATTCTTGACGTATTCGCGAGAGAGGTGATGGATTCGCGCGGAAATCCGACTGTGGAGGCTGAAGTACACACGGAATACGGCTGCGGCAGAGCCATTGTACCGTCGGGCGCCTCTACGGGCGTGTTTGAGGCGGTAGAGCTGCGCGACGGCGACAAAAAGCGGTACGGAGGCAAGGGCGTAAAGAAAGCCGTCGGGAATGTAAATGAAAAAATAGCGGAAACGCTCATAGGAATGAACGTGCTTGACCAGCGTGTGATCGATATGACCATGTGCCGTATGGACGGAACGGAGAACAAGGGTAATCTTGGCGCGAACGCTATACTCGGCGTGTCGCTCGCCGCGGCAAGAGCGGCGGCGCGGAGTCTGGAGCTGCCGCTGTATCGGTATATAGGCGGCGTAAACGCGCATGTGCTGCCGGCGCCTATGATGAATATACTGAACGGCGGCGCGCACGCGAATAATAACGTGGATATACAGGAGTTTATGATTATGCCGTTTGGCGCGCAGAGTTTCAGACAGGGTCTGAGATGGTGCAGCGAGGTATTCCATGAGCTGAAGAAGGTTATTACCGAGATGGGAGGCACAACGGCGGTCGGCGACGAGGGCGGTTTCGCGCCGAATTTAAAAACGGACGAGCAGGCGCTGGAGGCGATAGTGAGCGCGATAGGCAGAGCGGGCTACACGCCGGGCGAGGACTTTAAAATCGCGATTGACGCCGCATCGTCGGAGTGGGCGCAGGAGAACGGTACGTACCGTCTGCCGAAGGCCGACGAGGTAAAGACGGCAGACGAGCTTATAAATTACTGGGAAAAGCTTTGCGGCAAATATCCGATATATTCAATTGAGGACGCGCTCGGAGAGGACGACTGGGAGGGCTGGAAAAAGCTTACGGAGCGTTTGGGCGACAAGGTACAGCTTGTCGGCGACGATTTGTTTGTAACCAATCCCAAGCGTCTTGCGCGCGGTATAGACGAGGGCGCAGGAAACTCGATATTGATAAAGGTAAATCAGATAGGCACGCTGTCGGAAACGCTTGACGCGGTGGAGCTGGCGCACAAGAACGGGTATACTGCCGTGATTTCTCACCGCAGCGGCGAAACGGAGGACACGACCATAGCCGATATAGCCGTGGCGGTGAACGCGGGACAGATAAAAACGGGAGCGCCGAGCCGTACGGATCGTGTGGCGAAGTATAATCGGCTGCTGCGCATTGAGGAGGAGCTAAGCGGAGCGTCGCGGTACGGATACAGATAAAAACAGCTTGACACCGCCCTTTTACGGGTGTATAATAGCAAATAACATAGGGCTTTTGCCGTTTGTGGCAAAGGCTCTTTAAATTGAGAAAAATGCGGAGTGATAAAGGTGGCGCGGAGCGGGTTTGCATATTCGGATGACAATAAAAGATACCATACCTGGAACTATCATCTTCGTCATAAATTTGGCTGTAAGGTGTTCAAAGTCGCGCTGAACGGCGGCTTTACATGCCCGAATATAGACGGCTCCAAGGGCGTCGGAGGGTGTATATACTGCTCCGGCGGCAGCGGCGGCTTCGCCGGCGACCCGTCGCACAGTATATTGCGTCAGTTTGACGAAGTATGTGAAAGAATGCATCGTAAATGGTCAGAGGCAAAGTACATACCGTACTTTCAAGCGCATACCAATACATACGCGCCCGCGGACGTACTGCGAGAGCGGTTTGAACCGGCGCTCGCGCACGACGGAGTGGTGGGACTGAGCGTCGCAACGCGCGCGGACTGTCTTCGCGCGGACGCGCTTGATTATCTGTCGGAGATTAACAAGCGTACATACCTGATTGTGGAGCTGGGCTTGCAGAGCGTGTTTGACGAAACCGGCGAAAGAATAAACCGCTGTCACACCTATGCGGATTTTCTGGACGGCTATAATAAGCTGAGAGAGCGCGGTATCAACGTATGCGTTCACCTGATAAACGGACTGCCGGGAGAGGACCGCTCTATGATGCGTGAGAGCGCGCGGCGTGTGGCGGAGCTGGCGCCGCACTGTGTAAAGCTCCACCTGCTGCATGTGCTGCGCGGTACAAGGCTTGCCGACATGTATAAAGACGGCGGGCTTGAGCTTATGACCCTTGAGGAGTACACGGAAACGGTTGCTGACCAGCTTGAGCTTTTGCCGCCGGAAACGGTGGTGCAGCGGCTTACCGGCGACGGCGGGCGCGGCACGCTTATAGGACCCGAATGGAGTCTGAAGAAATTTGTGGTACTAAACGAGATAGACAAGCTTATGGAGCGCCGCGGCACATATCAGGGCGCGAAACGGAAGGATGGAGAGCGTATATGGACCTAATTGGCAGGACGTGGCTTATCACGGGCGGCGGCGGTTCAATAGGCGCCGCGTCGGCGCGGGAGATAATGAAATTATCGCCGAAGAGGATTATCGCGGCGGATATATACGAGAACGGAGCGTACGAGCTGCAATGCGAGCTTGGGGACAAGGTGAGCGTTGAGATTGTGTCTGTACGCGATAAGGCGGGAGTCGACGCGCTGTTTTGTAAGTACCGTCCCGATGTGGTTCTGCACGCCGCCGCGCATAAGCATGTGCCGCTCATGGAGAAGTGTCCCGCGGAGGCGGTAAAGAACAATATAACCGGAACGAGAGTTACAGCCGACGCGGCGGAAAGGTGGGGCGCGAAATGCTTTGTGCTTATATCCACCGATAAAGCCGTGGAGCCAATCAGTATTATGGGCGCGAGTAAGCGCGTGTGCGAGATGCTCGTGTACGAGAAGTCGCTGACGCCGCGCGGCTCTGTGTTTACAGCCGTGCGCTTCGGCAATGTGCTTAACTCCAGCGGCTCGGTAATACCGCTGTTTAAGCGTCAGCTTAAAACCGGAACGCTAAAGGTCACGCATCCGGAGGTCACGCGGTATTTTATGACCGCGCCGGAGGCGGCGGAGCTTGTAATGAGAGCAGTACAGATGTCGAAGGGCGGAGAGATATTCGTGCCCGATATGGGCGGCGAGGTCAGGATACTCGACGTCGCGCGGAGCGTAATACATGACGCCGGTCTGTCGGAGGACGCCGGCGTAAGGATAGAATTTACGGGTCTGCGCGACGGCGACAAGCTCCGGGAGAAGCTGTTTTTTAATTTTGAGCGTAGGGAAAAAACCGCTCACAAAAAAATATGGCGCGTCAGGGGGAGCAGTATTGACGGACTTGACGCGAAGATAAACGAGCTTGAGCGTATGGCGGAGGAGAATAATTCCGACGGTATACGCAAGCTTATTATAAGCATGACAAATTGAAATACCCGAAAGGAATATAAATGGAACAGACGGATATACATCAGATGCTGCAAACCGCGGGACAGTATTTATATATTGCGCTGGCCGCGATACGGAGCTATATACAGCTTGGCTGGGCGGCGTTTACCGAATGGCTGGCGGCGCTGCCTCTGCCGAACGCGATAAAGCTTTTCAGTAATAACACGCTCAATAAATATTTGTTTTTCGGCGTCCTCGCGTTCATTTTGATTATGAATATATGGGCGTTTACTCTGTTCGTTACGGATAAGTCCGTCGCAAGGCATCAGAGCAAAAGCGACGGGAAACGTCAGCGTGTAAGCGAGAAAAAGCTGTTCCGCGTGTGCTTTTGGGGCGGCGCGGCAGGCGGGCTTATAGGCATGAACATGTTTCATCATAAAACAAAAAAGCGTAAATTTACAATCGGAATACCGATTTTATTTGTATGGCAGATGATACTGCATAGTTTCATGCTCGGTTTTTTGGGATTTTGGACATTTTTTTAAAATAACTATGGAAATCAAAAAAGAAATATGTTACAATATTTATAATAAGCAGTTAAGAAAAGGGAGCGGGGATAATGGATATAAACGATATCTTGGCAAATCGGGATAAGACCAGAATAATTCAGGAGCTTGTTCCCGGCAAGCAGATAACTCTCGCGCATGTTATAGCAAGCCCCGACCCGATTTTATACACAAAGCTCGGACTCAATCCAGAGACGGATTTTGGCAGAAGCGCGATAGGCATACTGACAATGAGTCCGGCTGAAACGGCAATAATCGCGGCGGACATTGCAACCAAGACCTCCAATGTGGATTTGAGTTTTGTCGACCGTTTCAGCGGTACGCTGATAATAACGGGTATGGTAGCGGACGTTGAAACCTCGCTGCGCGCGATAACTGAATATTCGGAAAAAACGCTCGGCTTTACGGTTTGCGATATAACAAAGACATGAAAAAGATAATATTGGTCGGCAGGAGCGAGTGCGGAAAAACAACGCTTACGCAGGCGCTGAAGGGTGAAAAAATCCGTTATCGCAAAACTCAGTACGTAAACCGTTTTGACGTTATAATCGACACCCCGGGAGAGTACATACAAACAAGGAACCTTGGTAACGCGCTTGCGATGTACACCTTCGAGGCTGACGCGGTCGGAATGCTTATAGGCGCGCACGAGCCGTATTCGCTGTATCCCCCGTGTGTCACGCCGGTATGCAACAGACCGGTAATCGGTATTGTCACGCAGATAAACAGAAAGGACGCCAACCCGGACAGAGCGGAAAGATGGCTGCGCCTTGCGGGCTGTGAAACCGTGTTCAGAGTCGACTCAAAAACCGGAGAGGGAATATGGAGGATAATAGATTACCTTCGCGAGGACGGCGACATAATGCCGTGGGAGGAAACATAAAATTAAGAAAATTATACAAGGAGGAAATAAAATGAAAATATTGGTAACAGGCGGCGCGGGCTACATAGGAAGTCACACATGTGTTGAGCTGCTCAACGCGGGTTATGAAATTGTCGTTCTTGACAATCTTTACAACGCGAGCGAAAGGTGTCTTGACGCGGTAAAGGAGCTTACCGGCAGGGATTTTCCGTTTTACAAGGCGGATTTGCTCGACTGTGAGGATACGGAAAAGGTTTTTGAGGAGAATAAAATTGACGCCGTAATCCACTTCGCGGGACTGAAAGCCGTCGGCGAGTCGACACAGATACCTCTGAAATATTATGATAACAACATTACCGGCACGCTCCACCTGATGCAGGCTATGGAGAAATACGGCTGCGATAATATCGTATTTTCGTCGTCCGCCACTGTATACGGCGACCCCGATAGGGTACCCATTAAGGAAGAGGACAATAAGGGGGATAAAATTCTGACAACAAATCCATACGGTACGACCAAGCTGTTTATAGAGAGAATTTTAACCGACGCTCAAAAGGCTAATCCAAAGCTGTCCGTAACGCTGCTGCGCTATTTCAACCCGATAGGCGCGCATAAGAGCGGCAAAATGGGCGAGGATCCGAAGGGTATTCCCAACAATCTGCTTCCGTACGTGGCGCAGGTGGCAGTAGGTAAGCTTGAAAAGGTGCATGTGTTCGGCAGCGATTATCCCACTCCCGACGGTACGGGCGTACGCGACTATATCCATGTTGTCGACCTTGCGATAGGTCATGTCAAGGCGATTGACCGCTGCGCCGGAAAGAGCGGCGTGCATGTATACAACCTTGGTACGGGCAACGGATACAGCGTGCTTGACATAGTCAAGGCGTTTTCAAGGGCGTGCGGTAAGGAGCTGCCGTATCAGCTTGACCCGCGCCGCCCGGGCGATATAGCGGAGTGTTACGCCGACCCGAAAAAGGCGCGCGAGGAGCTTGGCTGGGTGGCTGAACGCGGTATAGACGAGATGTGCGAGGATAGCTGGAGATGGCAGTCTACCCACCCCAGCGGATTTGAAGGCTGATATACCCGCGGTATTCTTTTGCTTGATTTTTGTAAGCATAACGCTGTTGCGGAGGATATACGCTGTCAGAATTTAAGCTGTTCCATAAATTCATTTATAAGTATTTTCGCCTCCGCGAAAGGATTTTCGCCGCCGATATAGCGAACGCGCTTGTCGCGTCTGAGCCATGTAAGCTGACGTTTGGCGTATCGGCGCGAGCTTTGTTTTATAAGCTCTTTGGTTTCATCAAGACCTCTCGCGCCGTCAAGATAGTCAATGACCTCTTTGTAGCCGATTCCCTGCATTGAATTAAGTCCGCGCGTAAAGCCCATGTCTATAAGCGACTTGACCTCGTTTATAAGCCCGTCGTTAAACATAGCGTCGACGCGCCTGTTTATTCTGTCGTACAATACCTCTCTGTCCCTGTCAATACAGAGTATAAGCGGCTTGTAACGGCTCTTTTTTTTCTTTGCGGCCTCATTATGCGCTGAAATCGGCACGCCGGTGGTTTTATAAAATTCAATCGCGCGTATAATGCGCCTTGTGTTGTTCGGATGTATTTTTTCAGCCGTTTCGCGGTCAAATTCCGCGAGCATTTTTATAAGATACCCGCCGCCGCGCTCATGCGCCGCCTGCCGCAGCTCTTCTCGCAGAGAGTAGTCAATATCGCACTCTCCAAAGCTTACGTCGTCCACGACTGAGCTTATATAAAGCCCCGTACCGCCCGCCATAACCGGCATTTTCCCGCGGGCGTATATATCCGCTATTACCCTGTGCGCAAGCTCCGTATAGTCAGCGACGCTGAACGGCGCGTCAGGCTCCAGGAAGTCAATCAAATGATGTTTGACCGTTGACCGTTCCTCCGCCGTCGGCTTTGCCGAGCCTATATCCATGTATTTATAAATCTGCATACTGTCGGCGGACACAATTTCTCCGTCGGTAAGGCGGGCAATGTCAATCGCAAGACCGGTCTTTCCGGACGCGGTGGGACCTGCCGCGACGATAAGAGGTATTTCAGACAATTCTCTTGAACTCCTTTTCTATTTCACGTCTGCTCATGGTTATAATAATCGGTCTGCCGTGAGGACAGGTGTTTATATTTTTAAGTCTTAGCACGTTTCTGACAAGCGTCTGCATTTCCGCCTCGCTCATTTTCATATTTGCCTTGACCGCGGACTTACATGCCACAGTGTACAGAAGTCTTTGACGCGTATCGGTTATAAGCTCCTTTTTCAAGTCGTCGCACTGAGCTATAAGCTCCAGTATAAGCGGCTCGACGTCGCCCGCCTCCACGCCGCCCGGAGCCGCGCGCACGATAAGAGAGTCCTCGCCGAATTCCTCAATTTCAAAGCCCATGCCGGCAAAAGCTTTAGCGTTTTCCCGATACGAATTTACGGAACCGGCGGACAGATTTACTATTTCCGGCTCTATCAACAGCTGTGATATCGGCTCCTTTGACTCTATCTCAGCTTTAAGCTCCTCGTATTTAAGCCGCTCGTGCGCGGCGTGCTGGTCGACAAGGAGCATCTCGTCGCCCTTTTCGGCTATTATGAAAGAGTCAAATACCTGTCCCACAATCTCAAAGTACTCGTCTATGAACACGTTTGCCTCGGTATTTGCAATATCCTCCGTCTTGGCGCTTTCGCTTTCAAAAAAACTATTCTGAGTTTCGGGCGAGTTTAGAATAAATTTCTGCTGAAATAAATCGTCCGGACTTATTTTCGGCTTTATAAAATCGGGCTTTGTTTTTTTAACTTCAGCGTCCTCAGGAGCGGCGCCGGCGCCGCCTTTCATAAAACGGTTCATACGCTGATTATATTGGGCGGTTTCGGGACGCCCCGCCATACTCTTGGGGAACGCGCCGTCCATTCGCCTGTCAAGTCTGTCTGCAAGGTCGGATAGCTTGAGATGGCCGTTTGAGCCGTCGTTCTTGAAATTGTCCCCTGTACGCTCGATTTTCGGTACGTTCGGTATTTCATACAGAGCGTTTTTTGCGGCGTAATACACCGCGTTATACACCGACTTTTCGTCGGAGAACTTGACCTCCAGCTTTGTCGGATGTACGTTAATATCAATCCTTGACGGGTCGATTTCAATATTCAGCGCCGCCATGGGGAATTTACCTATCATAATCTGGTTTTTATACGCGTTCTCAAGCGCGGCGACAAGCGTCCGGCTGTTTATGTACCGTCCGTTTACAAAAAAGCTCTGATAATTGCGTTTCGGTCTTGACAGCGTACCCTTACCGATAAGACCGCTGACCTTTATATTTTCAAGCTCGTAGTTTACGGGTATTGTACCGTTGGCGTAGTCCTTTCCGTATACGGTGTACAGTGAGTTTTTCAGCGACCCGTCGCCCGGAGAGAACAGCTTTTCTTTCCCGTCCGCGGTTAGGCGGAAGGAAATTTCTGGATGCGCGAAAATAAATCGCGTCATAATGTCGGTTATATAACCCGACTCCGTATTGTCCTTTTTAAGGAATTTCAGTCTTGCGGGGGTATTGTAAAACAGATTTTCAACAATGACCGACGTACCGTCGGGAATACCCGCGTCCTCGGACGACAGAATTTCTCCGCCCCTGCACGTTACGCATATGCCGTTTTCGTCCTCCGCGCGTTTTGTGTACAGGCTGACCTGAGCCACAGCTCCTATACTGGACAGCGCTTCGCCGCGAAAACCGAGAGTATAAATAGCGTCCAGATCTTCGCTTTTCTGTATCTTGCTTGTGGCGTGGCGCAGAAAACAGATTTTCGCGTCCTCGCCGCTCATGCCGGAGCCGTTGTCGCTGACCTGCAGGTAAGTACCTCCGCCCTTTTTAATTTCAACGCTTATAAGGTTTGCGCCGGCGTCAATACTGTTTTCCACAAGCTCCTTTACGACGCTTGCGGGCCGCTCCACAACCTCGCCGGCCGCTATTTTATTGGATATTTCCGTATCAAGTATATTAATTTTTCCCATTATATCTCCCTCGCTTTGTTAGACAGCTCGTACAGCTTGTTCAGCGCCTCAATCGGCGTGAAGGTGGTAACGTCCAGGTTTTTAAGCTCCTCCTTGATTGCGGCGGCTATTTCATCGCCGAAGCCTATCTGTACAGCCGTCTCTTCGGATTTGGCGGCATGCTTTTCCATAACAGGCCCGTCGCTTTCAATCCTTTTCAGAATTTTTTTCGCGCCGGTGATTACCTCCTTCGGCACTCCGGCAAGAGCCGCCACCTCAATGCCGTAGCTGTCGTCCGCGCCGCCGCGGACAATTCTGCGAAGAAAAGTAATATCGTCGCCGTGTTTTTTAACCGCGATATTGTAGTTTTTTACACCGTCTAGAGCTTCTTCCAAAGCTGTAAGCTCATGATAATGCGTGGCGAACAGCGTCTTCGCCCCGATTTTACGCTTGTTATGGACGTACTCCGCCACCGCCCACGCTATTGACAGACCGTCAAAGGTACTTGTGCCTCTGCCGATTTCATCAAGTATAATCAGCGATTTTGAGGTAGCGTTTTTCAGAATATGACTGACCTCCGTCATTTCAAGCATGAACGTACTTTGACCGGAGGCGATGTCGTCCGACGCGCCCACGCGCGTAAAAATTTTGTCAACTACGCCTATTTGGGCGGATTTTGCCGGAACAAAGCTGCCTATCTGCGCCATAAGAGTAATAAGCGCCACCTGACGCATGTATGTGGACTTACCCGCCATGTTCGGACCGGTTATTATAATCAGTCTGTCGCCGTCAAGGTTAAGACGCGTGTCGTTAGGCACAAACATAGCGTTTTTCAGCGTTTTTTCCACAACGGGGTGTCTGCCGCCGACTATCTCAATTTTCCCGTTGTCCGATACCGTCGGCATAGTAAAATCGTTTTTGTACGCCGCGACGGCGAGTGAGAGCAGCGCGTCGCACTTGGATATTATTTCCGCCGCTCTTTTGAGTCTTTCCGTTTCACGGGCGACCTTCGCGCGTACCTGCTCAAACGCATGCGCCTCCAGTGACGCTATCCTCTCCGACGCGCCGAGTATCGTGTTTTCGATTTCCTTTAGCTCGGGCGTGATATAGCGTTCGCTGTTCGCGAGCGTCTGTTTTCTGATATAGTAGTCGGGCGCGTCCTTTATATTTGATTTTGTGATTTCTATGTAATAGCCGAACACCTTGTTATATCCGACCTTCAGCTTTGGTATTCCGGTTTTTTTCCGCTCTTTTGTTTCAAGGTCGGCGAGCCACTTTTTTCCGCTGTGCATCGCGATACGCAGTTTGTCAATTTCCTCGTTAAAGCCTTCCTTTATCACGTTTCCGTCACGCGGCAGAGCCGAAGGCTCGTCCGCTATGGCACTGTCTATAAACCTGTATACGTCGTCCATCAGGTCAAAGCCGCGGCAAAGCTCAGACAGAATAGGGGATTTGACCGATTTAAGAGCGTACTCAAGCCCGGGCAGCTTTGACAGCGTCAGCTTTAGCGCGACAAAATCGCGCGGGGTTACGGTACCAAGCGACAGACGGCTTATTATGCGCGATATATCGTATGTGCCTTCAAGCGCCTCCTCAAGGGAGTCGCGCAGGATTATATTGCAGAACAGCTCGTTGACCGAGCTTAGCCTCTTGTTTATTTCAATCGGATTTACAAGCGGCTTTTCAAGCCACTGCTTTAATAGCCTTGCGCCCATGGAGGTACGCGTATTGTCAAGTACCCACAGCAGCGAGCCGCGTTTCGATTTGTCGCGCATGGTTTCGGTAATTTCAAGGCTGCGGCGCGTGGACATGTCAATGTCCATGTACTGATTTATCTCGTACGCGGTAATCGTATTCATATACGCGAGGCTTGACTTTTGCGTGTGCTCAAGGTACGAGAGCAGCGCGCCGACCGCGTTTACAGCGCAGGGCTTATTGTCAAGACCGATGTCCGCGAGGGAATCCCTGCCGAATTGCCGGAGTATTTTATTTTCAAAATCGGTAAGCTCAAAAAAATCGTCCGTACATTCGTCCGGCGATATGTGAAAGCGCAGCTCTATACGCTCTGACAGAACCGCGGCTGCGGAGTTTACAAGTATCTCGCGCGGCGCGTAACGCGCAATCTCGCTCAGCGCCTCGTCGGAGCTATTCATAAGTGTTGTGTATATCTCTCCCGTGGAAACGTCGGACACAGCGAAGCCATAGTTTTTTTCGCCGCGGTAAATAACGGCGAGGTAATTGTTTGTCCTTTCGTCCAAAAGCTCCTCGTCAATGACCGTACCGGGAGTGACGACTCTTATAACCTCCCGTTTTACAATACCGTTTGCGGTTTTTGGGTCTTCAACCTGCTCGCATATGGCTACCTTATATCCTTTTTCGATAAGCTTTGCCACATATGCGGACGCGCTGTGGAACGGTACCCCGCACATAGGAGCGCGTTCCTCAAGCCCGCAGTCCTTGCCGGTAAGGGTTATTTCAAGCTCGCGCGACGCTTTTATCGCGTCATCAAAAAACATTTCGTAAAAATCTCCCAGACGGTAAAATAAAATACAGTCGGGATATTCCTCCTTTGTTTTCAGATACTGCGTCATCATCGGCGTCATTTGCTGTTTTGCCATCGGCTTTTTCTCCTTGTCTCTCATGTTTTCAGCGGCAGCCGCCGCAGGTGGAGCAGTCATGCGTGCAGCTCGAATCCTGACCGGTAATATAGAAATTCAAAATCTGATTGACCTGATTTACCATTGAGTCAAATTTTTTTTTCGCGTCTATATAATTTTTTATGACCTCGGATTTTTTAAGCAGCCCGTCGAACGCCTCGTTATTTTTTTTCACCGCCTCTTCACGCGAGAGCTTACCGCTCTGCATATCCCGCGCAAGGTTCATGCGCTGCATGTTAAATTCCTTCATAAGCTCCCGAGCCTCGTCGTCCCGCTCCTGCAAAAGCTCGGCGTCCTTTGTGCTTTTCATTTCCGCGCTGTTTCGAATAAGCTCTCCAAGCTCTCTCGCCTTTTCAAGTACCTCGTTCATAATCATCTCTCCTTTATTCACATATAATACCGTTAAGGCTCCAAGTGTGAGCCTCGGTTATTTTTACATTTATATATTTTCCGATAAGGGACTTGTCCCCCTTAAAATTGACTATTTTTGAGCTGCCGCATCTGCCGGACAGCACGTCGGGGTTATTCTTGCTCGCGCCGTCCACAAGCACCTCCTCAACGCGTCCCAGATACTCCTCGTTTTTACGCTTTGAAATGGCGTTCTGTACCTCCAGCAGGCGGTTGAAGTTTTTGTGTATTTCCTCATTAGTCAGTACAAAATCCAGCTTTGCCGCGGGAGTACCCTCGCGGCGCGAGTATATAAATGAGAATATATTGTCAAATTCGACCTTACGGAGCATGTCCAGCGTTTCTTCAAAGTCCTCGTTTGTTTCGGTTGGAAAACCGACTATAACGTCCGTTGAGAGCGATATACCCGGAACAGCGTTTTTTACTTTCTCGATTTTAGCGAGGTATTCCGCCTTGGTGTATCGCCGGTTCATGTCCTTCAGTATTTTGTCCGACCCTGCCTGAAACGGCAGGTGGAGCTGCTTGCATACCTTGCCACATTCCGCCATTGTCCGTATAAGCTTATCGCTCAGATCCTTGGGGTGCGAGGTCATAAAGCGTATACGCCGTACTCCGTCAATATCGTTTACCATACGTACAAGGTCGGCAAAATCGATGTCAGCGTCCAAATCCCTGCCGTAGGAATTTACATTTTGTCCCAGCAGTGAAATCTCGCTGCATCCGTCGGCTGCAAGCCTCTTTATCTCTGAGATTACCGCCTCCGGCGTACGGCTCCTTTCGCGTCCGCGGACATATGGGACTATACAGTATGTACAGAAATTATTGCAGCCGTACATAACTGACACCCACGCCTTTTTCGCGTCGGCGCGCAGGATTGGCACGTTCTCGGCAATCGCGCCGGCGCTTGACGCTATATCCACCACCTTTTCTTTTTCGGATACGACCCTGTAAAGCAGCTCGGGCATTTTGTACAGCGCGTGAGTACCGAAAATAAGATCCACATGTCCGTGAATTTTTTTGATTTTTTCCGTTATATGCTCCTGCTGTACCATACAGCCGCACAGACCTATAATCATATCGGGACGGCTTTCCTTCAGGCGCTTTAATATTCCGAGTCTGCCGAACACCTTCTGCTCCGCATTCTCGCGCACGGCGCAGGTATTGTATATTACCACATCCGCCTCATCCGTGTTATCTGTGAATTTAAAGCCGGCTTGATGCAACATTCCGCGTATGCGTTCGGTGTCGTTTTCGTTCTGCTGACAGCCGTAGGTTTCAGTCAGCGCGAGGCGCGTTCTGCCGTTAGCGGCGGCAAAGCGCGCGTTGCTCTCACACAGTCTTGTTATGAAACGCTGTTGCTCCGTAAGCTGTTCCTCCGTTATATAGCTTGCCATTTACGTTTTCTCCCGTATTAAATTTCACAGTCGCATACGCGCCGTTCCGACACGTACGGACGCACATACGCCGCGCCGACTGCCTTGTGCGCGGGATGAACCAGATATTTGTTCAGATCCTCCGCGCTTTCAAACTCGCTGACCAGCACAATATCCGCCGCCGCGTCGGAGTTATTGAAATTCAGTCCGACCTCTATACTTACAATAAAATCAATCTTATCGGCGAGCGCCTCAAGATTTTCCTTAATGTCCGTCATTCTCTTTTCCTTGTCGTCTGACGGCGCCATGCGCCACATTACTATATGCTTTATCATTTTAAATCCTCCGCCGCTGATATAATAAATTTATAATATATATTCAATTATATCAGTTTTATTTTAATTTTTCAACGAAATATCATAAATTATGTGGTTTTTACAAAAAAATGTGGTATAATAACCTTACGGCGTGAGCAAAAGCAAAGCTTTTGACGCCTGAAAGAACATTGACGGCTGCCGACACCGCACGCTGCGCGGCTGTCGACATGGTAAAATAACCTTACGGCGTGAGCAAAAGCAAAGCTTTTGACTCCTGAAAAAATGTAAAATCATACTTTGCGCGTTCGTAAAATTATGATATAATAACAGCAGCGCAATATTTGGAAAGGCTCTGATTAAAATGAAAAAGCTTTTAAAAACCGCCGCGCTTGTAGGAGGCGCGCTGTGCGTTGTCAAGGGACTGGACAACAGGCTTGAGGTGACGCGTTATAATATGTCGTCGGACAAAATACCGCCGTCATTTAACGGCTTTAAAATACTTCAGGTTTCAGATTATCACTGCGACAGTATTCCGGGGCTGATTGACGAGATAAAACGCGAGTCGCCGGACATTATTGTGACTACGGGCGATATGGTACATGACCGAGGCAGCTATATTCCCGGGGTGCGTCTTTATGAGCATCTTACGGAAATCGCGCCGGTGTACGCCGTGACGGGTAATCACGACGTGTGGCGCAGCGACTACCGTGAGTTCGAGAGCGCGCTGGGCGGCACGGGAGTTCGGACGCTGCATAACGAGCGTGTCATATTAAGGCGCGGCGGCGGTGAAATCTCGCTGTCGGGCATAGACGACCCATTCTCTATGAACTCAGCCGCGATAGCGAAGAATGTTCGGAAGAGTCTTGCAGAGCTGCCGCGCTATAACGGTTACGATATACTGCTGTTTCACCGCGCAAATCTGTTTGACCAGCTAAAGCGCCGAGGATTTGACTTGATACTGTCCGGTCACATGCACGGAGGTCAGTTCAGACTGCCGTCCGGACGGGGGGTTGTCGCGCCGAAGTCGAGCTGGGCAAGCGATAAAATGTCAGTATTTTTCCCGCGATACGTCGGAGGACATTACCGCGCGCACGGTACTGATATGCTTGTTAACAGAGGCGTCGGAAATCCGATGCTGCTGCCAAGACTGTTTAACAGACCGGAGATAACGGTTGTAACACTTAATCATAAAACAAAGGAGAGGAACACAAATGGAAAACAAACGCGCGCTTAAAACAATTTACACCTGCTTTCCCGGAGGAAAGCACAAGGTACTGACAATGAGCTATGACGACGGTCAGATCTCTGACCGTCGGCTGGTTGGAATTTTTAACAAATACGGAATTAAAGGTACCTTTCATCTCAATTCCGGACTGATGCGTCTTGACGAAAGACGTATTCAGCCGGAGGAAATAAAAGAGCTGTACAAGGGACACGAGGTGTCCTGTCACACACTGACGCATCCTACAATTGAACGGTGTCCGCTTGACCAGGTGGTACAGCAGGTCATAGAGGACCGAAAAATACTGGAAGACGCGGCGGGTTATCCGGTGCGCGGCATGAGCTATCCGAACGGCTCGTACAGCGGGGATATTATAAAGCTCCTGCCCGCGTGCGGAATTGAGTACTGCCGCGTGGTCGGCAGCAGCGACGATTTCGCTTTACCGGATAATTATCTCGCGTGGAAGTCAACCTGTCACCACGCTCACAACCTTATGGAAAACGCGCGCCGTTTTGCCGAGTTACATAAAACACAGTATCTTTATATGATGTACGTATGGGGTCACAGCTATGAGTTTGACCGTGACGGCAGCTGGGATTTAATCGAGGACTTCTGCGAGTTCATAGGAGGCAGAGAGGATATATGGTACGCGTCAAACATTGAAATCGTGGATTATATGAACGCCGCGAAAAATCTGAAATACACCGCTAAGGGCGACAGGGTATACAACCCTAACGCAATTCCGGTATGGATAAGCGTCGACAACGAGAAATACGAGATAAAGCCGGGGGGGATAAGAGAAATATGACGGAAAAGGAGCTATATCCGCCGATACACGACCTTTTTGAAAAACTCGGCTATAAGGTCAACGCCGAGGTCAGGGATTGCGATATGACCGCCGTAAAGGACGGGGAGCTTATAATTGTTGAGCTAAAACGCAATCTGACTGTCGCGCTGCTCGCGCAGGGGATAAAAAGACTGCGTACCGGCGCGAAGGTGTACGTGGCGGCGCCGAAACCGAAACAGTATTCCTTTCGTAAGCTGCGCGGTACATTCGCCGTTATAAAAAAGCTGGAGCTTGGACTTATATTTGTGACGCTGCGGGGAGAGTATTCGTTTGCCGAGATAGTTTTCCCGCCCCGGGAATTTAAACCGACAGGACGCAATTATACAATGCGCAAAGAAATTATAAAGGAAATAGAAGGCAGGACGGTTGACACAAATACGGGCGGTGTTACCGGTACAAAAATTGTCACGGCGTATACGGAGCGGTGCATACATATAGCGTGTATGCTTGACATGTACGGCGACATGACGACAAAGGAGATAAAGGCGAAGGGCGGAGGAGATAACGCGTACGGTATACTGAACCGCAACGTTTTCGGGTGGTTTGAAAAAATAGACCGGTTTACCTATCGGATAACGGACAAGGGCAGACGCGCCCTTCCGGAATATCCGGAGCTGGAAAAATATTATACAAATCTTTTGCGGGATACAAATACCGACAGCAATAATTAGAGCGTACTCACATAAACATATTCACACAGCTTCTCGGTAAATTTTCCGCGTTTTCGCGTTAAAAATTCTCACCGTGCGAAAGCGTTCTTTCAAATTTTGCCTTGAAATACGAAAAATTATGCTCAAAAATCCGCATATTCATATTTATTTTATGTGAACACGCTCTAAAGGGGACGCTGAATATTTTTTGGCGTCCCCGTATTTATTTTCAAAATACTTTAATTTTCCTTCAGCTCCGTAAGAGTCGCCGCGCCGTCCGTTTTTACCCTTTCACCCTCGGAGAGGTTAAAGGTATAGGAGTTGTCATAGGCGGTGTCAAGCCCTACGGTTTCCCGTATTTTACCGTTTTTGGAGTATATAATGAGCGTGGAGCCGCCGCTTGCCTTGTATCTGCCCGCCGGAAGGTCGTCGGGACAGGAGTAGATTTTGTCCTTTTCTGTTTTGTAGCTCATACCCTTGCTCTCCGAAACGGACGCGCCGGATTTCGCCTTGCTTTCAGCCTCCTCAATCGCGCTGTCAAGCTCGGCGGACTTAGCTTCAAGCTCCGCGTTTGCGCTTTTCAATTCGTCATTTTCGGTCTTATATTCAATAAACTCATCATTGACGTCGCTTTTTTCGTCAAGCTGAGAGTCCGTTTCCTCTATCTGTTTTTCAAGCTCGACTTTGGCGTCACCGTATTCCTCTATGACTGAATTTAACTTTAAAATCTGTTGCGCGAGCGACTGCCGCGCCTTTCCGGAAATACTTGTACGGTAACCGGCGTAAAAAGAAATAACAGAGAAAATAACCGTAAGCGAGAATATAATTACAATACATTTTTTTCTGCTCAAAATACCGCGCCTCCCTCAGTCTGCCGGAGCGAACCGCGCCGTGCCTTTTATACGTATCGTTTCACCCTCCGCCAGGGTATAGGTTTCTCCGGACAAGCTAAGAGCTTTGTTTACGCGTGTTTTACCGTTGTAGGATACGACTATGCTGCCGGAGCCGTTGACGGTATATATACCCGCGGAAATGTGTTTGCCGACGGTGAACGTACCCTCCCGGAGAGTCAGTGTCGGGGAGGCGCCGCTGTTTATGCTGTCAAGCCGCGCCTGCTTGGCGGTTACGTCCGACTTCAGCGCTTCGTTTTTCTCCGTAAGCTCCGAGTTTTCTTTTTTTAGCTTTTCAAGGCTTGTTTCCTCGTTGCTCATATCCTCAAGCTTTTGCCGCTTTTCACCGAGCTTTTCCGTAAGCTCGCTTATCTCGTCCGCCGCGCGCGTGTAATTGTTTTTAGCCTCAATGTAATCACGGTTCCTGCCCTGCAGCACGACTGCGCGATTATCTACCGACGCGTTGCTTTTCGGGAGAAAAAACGCCGCGAAAAAGACCAGGGCTACAATCGCGATACCGGCGGCGGCAGCGGCGTACGCAAACCGCGCCGTCAGCGCGGCGCTCATAAATCCGACGCTCTGACCCTCGGTCCGCTCCGCGCCGGAGGAGCCGTTTGTTTCGGTAATATCCCTGTCCATATTCACACCTCGTTTAATTTAGTACGCGCGTAAGATACACGTCGCGGAACTGCATGGAAAAGCTGTCAGCGGACGCTTTCGCTGTTTTATAATCGTCAAATATACCGAACACTGTCGGTCCCGAGCCGCTCATAACCGCGCCGAGCGCGCCGTTCATCAGCAGCTTTTGCTTTATACCGCCCACTATCGGGTATAGCTTTTCGGTTACCGATTCCATGACATTGCACAAATTACCGGCGATACAACGCAGATCCTTGGAGGCGAGAGCCTTCGTCATGCCCGCGGCGTCGGGGCGCGCCTCTATCGGCGCGCTGTCGATACTTTCATAAACCGCCGCGGTAGACACGCTTATGTTCGGCTTTACAAGCAGAATATACGCGTCCGGCATGGCGGGCAGAGGAGTAAGCAATTCTCCTATACCCTCGGCGAGCTGTGTGCCGCCGTTAAAGCAATACGGCACATCCGCGCCGAGCGCCGAGCCTATCTCATACAGACGTTTATCCGGCAGAGGCGTATTGTAAAGCAGATTTAGAGCCGTCAACACCCCGGCGCAGTTTCCGCTGCCGCCGGCAAGCCCCGCGGCAACCGGTATGTTTTTATGTATCATTATTTTCGCTCCGCCGCGAATTCCCGCTTCGGTGAAGAACGCGTCCGCCGCCTTGTACGCGATGTTTTTTTCGTTGCGGGGCAGATAACGCAGATTTGCGGACACAGAAATACCGCCGTCGGTCTTGTCCGTGATTATCAGGTCGAACAGCGACACCGTCTGCATAATCATCTCAATATTATGATAGCCGTCCGCGCGTTTTGAAAGCACGTCCAGCGTAAGATTAACCTTAGCGTAGGAACGCGATATAGCGCGTCTGCCGGTTATAACCGTGTCCTTTGCAAGCATTATGCGGCCTCCTCTACAACTCGCTGTGCGACATGTCAACAATTTTTTCTATAAGTCCGTCCGTTACGGTATCCCCGTATTCGGACTTTTTCAGATACGCGAGGTACTCTATATTACCCTCCGGTCCTTTTATGGGCGAATACGCCAGTCCCGCGGCGCTCAGACCTATCGAGCGCGCGAAGTCAAGTACATTTTTTACGACCTCGCGGTGTACGCGTATATCGCGCACAACGCCCTTTTTACCGACCTGAGAGCGTCCGGCCTCAAACTGAGGCTTTATAAGCGCCGCTATTTCTCCGTTTTCCGAGAGCAGCTCCTTTGCAACCGGCAGTACAAGACGGAGAGATATAAACGAAACGTCAATGGATGCAAAGTCTATTTTTTCGCCTATGTCCTCGGGCTTTACGTAGCGTATATTGGTACGCTCCATGTTCACGACCCTTTCATCCTGACGGAGCTTCCACGCGAACTGACCGTAGCCTACGTCCACGGCTAACACCTTTCTCGCTCCGTTTTGGAGCATACAGTCCGTAAAGCCGCCGGTTGACGCGCCTATATCCATAGCCGTTTTGCCGTCAAGACTGATGGAAAATTCATTTATCGCCTTTTCGAGCTTAAGGCCGCCGCGGCTCACATACCTGAGAGCTTCGCCGCGTATTTGGGCGGTGACGGCGTCCTCGTCCACCATCTGCCCCGCCTTATCGCATTTCTGGTTGTCTATATACACCTGTCCCGCCATTATAAGAGCCTTCGCTCTTTCGCGGCTCTGCGCCTGCCCGTTCTTTACGAGCAGCGCGTCCAATCTTATTTTGCCCATAAATTACTCCATTATTTTTCTTGCGATAGTTTTCGCGTCCAGACCGTACAGCCTGTCCAAGTCGTCAATTGAACCGTGCGTTATGGGCTTGTCCGGAAAAGCTAATATCCTAAACTTACAGTCTACGTTTTTCTCTTTAAGCAGTACGCCTATCATACTTCCCATACCGCCTGTTTTTACATTATCCTCTATGGTTATAATATTTCCCGTTTTCATGGCCGCCGCTATTACCGCCGCCTCGTCAAGCGGCTTTATTGACGGCATCGCTATTATCTCGACTGATTTACGCGCGAGCTTTGCAGCCTCCTGCGCGCGGCGCACCATTCGACCGGTGGCTATAATGGTAATGTCCCTGCCGCGCTTTACAAGCTGCGCTCTGCCGAGCGTAAAATCGGCGCTTAAATCCTCCGCCTCGCAGCTGCCGCGCGGATAGCGTATGGCAATCGGCGCGTTAAATCTGTTTACCGCAAAGTCAAGCATACCTTCAAGCTGGTCGAGAGTCGCGGGGGACAGTATTGTCATATTGGGCATATGGGAGAGATATGAAATATCGTATACTCCCTGATGCGTTTCGCCGTCGGCTCCGACAATTCCCGCGCGGTCTATGGGGAAAACCACATGCAGATTTTGCAGACATACGTCGTGCAGTACCTGATCGTACGCGCGCTGTAAAAACGAGGAGTAAAGCGGTATGACCGGCACATATCCCGAGGCGGCGAGTCCCGCCGCAAGCGTGACGCCGTGCTGTTCCGCTATACCCACGTCAAAAAATCTGTTTTTGAATTTCTTTCCGAATTCATCAATTCCGGTACCGTTTGGCATTGCACCGGTAATAGCGATTACCCTGTCGTTCTTTTCCGCTATTCGAAGAAGAGCTTTGCCGAACCGCGCGCTGTAGCTTTCCTTACCGTCCCTTGTATGGCCCGTCGCTTTATCAAAGGACGGTATGCCGTGAAATTTCTGCGGATTATTCTCCGCGGGCGCGTAGCCCTTGCCTTTTTTTGTGTGCATATGAATAAAGACAGGCTTTTTCTCCTCCTTAGCATATTCAAGACATTGCAGAACCGATTTTAAGTCGTGACCGTCCACCGGACCCATATATATAAAGCCCATATCGTCAAACAGAGTCGTCGGTATAACAAGTCGGCGCACAAAACGCTTAAGCTGTTTCAGGACGTTTGCCGCGGCGAACCCGCCTATGGGTATTTTCTTTAAAAAATTTTCTACCGCGTGCTTTGAACGGAAATAAAACGGCGACATTCTGAGCGACCGCAGATGTCTTGACACGGAGCCGACGTTTCTGGAAATCGACATGGTGTTGTCGTTCAGGATAAGTATAAGCGGCGTCTTTGAGTGTCCCGCGTCGTTCATCGCCTCGTACATCATACCGCCCGTAAGCGCGCCGTCGCCGAACACGGCTATGACGTTGTAGTTGTCGCCCGAGAGGTCGCGTCCGCGCGCCAGACCGAGCGCGGCGGAAATTGATGTCGAGCTGTGACCGGTATTGAATACGTCGTATTCGCTTTCGCTTCGTTTCGGAAAGCCGGACATGCCTCCGAACTGACGCAGCGTACGGAAACCGTTTCGTCTGCCGGTCAGGATTTTGTGTACATAGGATTGGTGTCCGACGTCGAATATTATTTTATCCCTTGGAGCGTCAAAAACAGTGTGCAGCGCAACTGTCAGCTCCACTATGCCTAAATTGGAGGCGAGATGCCCGCCGGTTTTCGATACGCTGTCAATCAGAAATTCACGAATCTCACGGCACAATGCGTTCAATTCATCAATATTAAACTGTTTCAAATCTTCGGGGGAATTAACCTTGTCCAAAAATTTTCCCATCACCAAATCACCTATGCCCTTTATTTTTTTTTGACGTATTTATTACCCTTGAAGAAATGCATAAGTCTGCCCACCATAAAAACGATTGAGTTGCCGTTCTGCATGGATATTCCCTTGGACATAGCCTTGCCGCCGATTGTCAGCGAGCCGACAAGTCCCGTAAGTATAAGGCTCGGAAGTATGCCCGTAAGACTGAACGCCGCGACAAGCTCCGCGACAATCAGCGCGGTTGTCGCGCCGGATATAATTCCTGCGATGTCGCCGATAACGTCGCAGCAGAGGTTCGCGAGCTGCGGCGCATGACGTATGACCGACACGGACTCCCGCGCTCCTCCGACCTTGCGAGCGGCAAGCGAGTGAAACGGTTTTTCCTCCGCTGCCAGTACCGCCGTGCCTATCATGTCAAAAAGTATGTTTACCGCTATAATGGCAAGCAGTATGACAAACGCAAAGAAAATACTCAGCGACTCCATTGCCGCGGATGTTATAAGACTGAACAGTACGGACATCGCAAAGGACAGTATTGTTACAAAAACCGTCCATTTATGGGAGCTGGATATATTCGCGTCAGGTCTTGGCATTCTGAATTTTTTCCGTTTTGGCGCATCGGATTTGTCCAAGAGCTTTCTCTCCTTATATAAATAATAATCATATATAAATAATAATCATAAAAATAGGGTAATGAACAGGGTAAAGTTTGCGGCTTAGGTCCTGTAGGATTTCCCGCGAGCCTGCTTTATCGTCGCCGAAGAAGCGGTTTCCCATTAAAGGCGCGCACCCCGAAAGGTAACCGGACTTCCACTTAGTCCGCACTGCAATCCCCTGTCCATTCGTTACGACAGCCTAGAGGTTTTCCCAAACAGCCGTGAGCTTTCCGTATCCTCTTTTGCAGATATGGTTTCAACGCGCATTGCCCCTTTA
>CAZWMB010000024.1:0-22596 GCA_964634635.1 uncultured Lachnospiraceae bacterium | reverse complement strand
ATGAAATTAGGAATTGTAGGATTACCGAACGTAGGCAAATCAACGTTATTCAACGCGATAACGCAGGCGGGGGCGGAAAGCGCGAACTACCCGTTCTGTACAATCGAGCCGAACGTCGGCATAGTCGACGTGCCTGACGAGCGTCTGGACAGGCTGGCCGAGATGTACCGCCCCAAAAAGGTAACCCATGCCTATATAGAATTCGTGGATATAGCCGGACTTGTCAAGGGCGCGTCCAAGGGCGAGGGACTGGGCAACAAATTTCTGGCGCACATACGCGAGGTTGACGCGGTTGTACATGTCGTGCGCTGCTTTGAGGACGCTAACATCACTCATGTCGACGGCTCAATCGACCCGATACGCGATATAGAAACAATCAATCTTGAGCTTATTTTCTCGGACATTGAGATGATTGAGCGCCGTATCGACCGCACAAAAAAGGCTATGAAGGGCGACAAGTCGCTTGCTGCGGAGCTTGCGCTTCTGGAACGCGTTAAAGCGTCGCTTGAGGACGGTATTCCCGCGAGAAGCCTTGAATACACAGATGATGAAATGGCGGTTATGAAGGATTTGTTTCTTATCTCAATGAAACCGGTAATCTACGCGGCGAACGTCGCCGAGGACGATTTTTCAAAGGGCATAGAAAACAACGAATATGTAAATCGCGTCAAGGGATTTGCCGCAAGCGAAAATTCGCAGGTTATGCCCGTATCGGCAAAGATTGAAGAAGAAATCGCTCAGCTTGACGGCGACGAAAAGGCGATGTTTCTTGAGGAACTGAACATGTCCGAGTCCGGGCTTGACAGACTTATCAAGGCAAGCTACACGCTTTTGGGACTTATAAGCTATCTCACCGCCGGCGAGCCGGAGGTAAGAGCATGGACAATTACAAACGGTACAAAGGCGCCGCAGGCGGCGGGTAAAATCCACACCGACTTTGAGCGCGGCTTTATACGCGCGGAGGTCGTGCATTATGACGACTTGATGAAATGCGGAAGTATGACCGCGGCAAAGGAAAAGGGACTTGTCAGGAGCGAGGGCAAGGACTATGTGATGAAGGACGGAGATATTGTACTGTTCAGATTTAACGTATAATGATTTTATCACGGGGGTATTGATTTGGATAAAACACTTTCGGTCATTATGCCGATTTACAACGAAACGCAAATAAGCGCCGGCGTTGAGCGTACCATGAGCGCGCTTGACGGCGCGGGTATTCCCTATGAAATCATCCTTGTAGACGACGGTTCGACTAACGGTACAAGCTGGAACGAGATAACCGGCCTCGCCGCGAAGCACAGTACCGTAACCGCTATTGCTCTGAGCCGCAACTTCGGTAAGGAAAGCGCTCTGTGCGCGGGACTTGATACGGCGACGGGCGCCTGCTGTATATGTATAGACTCGGATATGCAGCACCCGCCTGAAATTATTCCGGAAATGTACAGACTATGGCGCGACGAGCATTATGAGGTTGTCGAGGGTGTAAAAAACGAGCGTATTAAGGAAAGTCCGATATACCGTTTCTGCGCGAAGAGCTTTTACGGTATTCTGAAAAAGCTGTCCGGAATAGACCTGCGCAACGCTTCGGATTTCCGCCTGCTTGACCGTATGGCGGTTGACGCTTGGAAACTGATGCCGGAGAAGGAAACCTTTTTTCGCGGTATGTCCTCATGGATAGGGTTCAGGCGTACGCAGGTGTACTTTGACGTTTCGGAAAGGGAGTCGGGTAAGTCAAAATGGTCTGTAAAAAATCTTATAGGTCTGGCGATGAACGCGATAACCTCGTATTCCTCAATACCGCTTTATCTGTCCGCGTGTTTCGGTATGCTGTTTTTAATTTTCTTTATAATAATGTTCATACAGACGCTTTACATGAAACTGCTCGGCAACGCGCAGAGCGGATTTACAACCGTGATATTTCTGCAGCTCATAATAGGCTCGGTTGTAATGATAAATATGGGAATAATCGGAATATATATAAAGAAAATATACGAGGAGGCAAAAAATCGTCCCAGATATATTATAAGACGTATTGTAAAAGGGGATAAGTCTGATGAAAATTCTGAATGATATTTTTTTGTGGGCTGCCGTATTACTTTGCGCCGCCGCGCTTTACAGGAATTATATGTATGCGAGCGGCGCCAAAATAAAGCCCGCCGAAGGCGAGCCTTCAAAAAGAATGACGGGTATTCTTCTGTGCGCCGCGGCGGTTATCGCGCTCGCGGTAAGAATATGGAAATTCGGTTCCGTACCGGGCGGTTTTAATCAGGACGGAGCAATGGCGGCCGTTGACGCTAAGGCTCTCGCGGACTACGGCACGGACCGGTACGGTATGCGTCTGCCGGTTCACCTGACCGCGTGGGGTTACGGACAGATGAGCGCGCTGCTTTCGTATATGATGGCGCCGTGGATAAAGCTGTTCGGTCTGTCGGCGGTCACGGCAAGACTGCCGCAGCTTCTCGCTACAATCGCCGCGCTTGTGTGCCTGTACCTGTTTATAAAGGATGTATTCGGCGGGAGGGCGGCTCTTATTGTTATACTTTTCGCCGCGATTAATCCCTGGAACATATTGCAGAGCCGCTGGGCGCTGGACTGTAATCTGTATCCGCAGTTTTTTGTCATGGGTGTGTTTTTCCTTAACAGAGGACTGTCCAAGCTGCGCTGCCTTGTTATATCGATGATTATGTTCGGCTTGTGCATGTATTGCTACGGTATTTCAATATATACAATGCCGCCGTTTCTGCTTGCCGCATGCGTGTATCTGCTTGTGACAAAAAAGCTTACGGTAAAACACGCGCTGATAGCTCTTGGCGTGTATCTGTTTGTCGCATGGCCGTTTATAACGGTCATGATAATCAATTTTCTGAAGCTTGACACAATAGAAACGCCGCTGTTCACACTGCCCTACTTCCCGAACAGCGTACGCTCAAACGATATACTGTTTTTTTCGGACAATATATGGGAACAGCTTGTTTCCAATTTTAAGTCGCTTATGAACGTTACGCTTCTGCAAAAAAAGGATTTGCCGTGGAACGACGTCGAGTACTTTGGCACCGTGTACCTTTTCTCAATGCCGTTTGTCATAACCGGAATAATATGTCTTATAAAGGACTTCCGCAAAAACGTCGGCGCGATTATAGCGCTTATGTTCCTGCTGACGGGTATATGGTGCGGGCTGACGACCGACGGAGTTAACGTAAACCGTATAAACATAGTGTATTATCCCATAATCATCATGGCGGGTATAGGAATTTTTTACGCCGTAAAGTGGGCGCCGCTCTCCGTGTGGGGTATTGGCGCCGCGTACGCCGCGGCGTTTGTAATGTTTACCGTTACCTACTTCACCGCGTACGCCGACAGCATGGACGGTTATTTTTACAAGGATTTTTCCGACGCGGTTACATCCGTAAAGGACACTGACGCAGACAAAATATATATTACCGCCGACAGCCAGTATATCGGCGCGTCGAATGTGAGTGAAATCCTTACTCTGTTCTGGCACGAAACCGATGCGCTGTACTATCAGGGTAAAACGGACGACGCGATACCGTTTAAAGAGAAGTACACGTTCAGCAGCATAAAGAATATTGACATAAATCCCGACGAAAACGCGGTCTACGTTATAACCGACAGCGACCGTCAGTATTTTAATAATGATTACGATTTTGAGAGCTTCGGCAGCTATTATGTCGTAACTCCGAAAAAGTAAATTGATAAAACCGCCGTATGGCGGTTTTCCACATTCAACACAGACCTTCTGCCGGCATATTATATATCATAGACAATAATGAAAGGATGTTATTCTTATGATATATAACAGGGAAGCGGCGGTAGCGTACGCGAGGAAGTGGGCGTACGGACGTAACCCCGCTTATTATGACTTTTCAGACATAGGCGGAGACTGTACAAACTTCGCTTCACAGTGCATATACGCCGGCAGCGGAGTTATGAATTACACTCCCACCTATGGCTGGTACTACATTTCCGTAAACGACCGCGCTCCCGCGTGGACGGGAGTCAACGAGCTTTACCGCTTTCTTACCACCAACCGCGGCGCCGGACCCAGGGGTATCGTTACCGACCTGCCGCAAATTCAGGACGGCGATATAATACAGCTTAAATTTACGCAGAAGGAGAGCTTTGACCACACTCCCGTTGTTGTGGATGCGGGAAACCGTACTCCGCAGTCAATCATGGTGGCGGCTCATTCCAACGACTCGGACTGCAGACCGCTGTCCTCCTATAAATTTATTGGGCTAAGACCTATTCATATAACAAACGTCGGCGAATGACGAAACAATTTTTCGGCGATATAAAAATATTGAATAATTTATAAATCGGTGGTAAAATAAACAGGGTGTAAAAATCCGCAAAAGAGGTACATGTTATATTATGAAAAAAATATTTCCATTTTTGAAGCCCTACCGGGCGCAGCTTATTATAGGTCCCTTTTTCAAGCTATCGGAGGCGGTATTGGAGCTGCTCATACCCACGCTTATGGCGCTGCTTATAGATAACGGAGTAAATATGGGCGACCGAGGCTATATTATAAAAATGGGCGCGGTTATGCTTGTAATCGCGACGCTGGGAGTTATATTCGCGTATATATGCCAGTACAGCGCGTCAATCGCGTCGCAGGGATTCGGAACGGATTTAAGAAACGCGATTTTTAAAAAAATTGGCGCGCTGTCCTTCGCGCAGCTTGACGCCCTTTCCGCGCCGTCGCTTATAAACAGGGTCACGGGCGACGTAAATCAGCTGCAGGGCGCCGTCGCGATGCTGATACGTCTTGTAATACGCGCGCCTTTTCTGTGTATCGGCGGACTTGCTATGGCCATGGCGATTGACCTCAGACTGTCAGTAATATTCATGCTTGTAATACCGCTGTTTATTTTAACGCTGTTTCTTGTCATGTTTAAGGCGGTGCCGTTGTACAAGTCGGTACAGGATAAGCTGGATCGTCTTACGCTTGTACTGCGCGAGAACCTTTCGGGCGTACGTGTAATACGCGCGTTCGCGGGAGTAAAGCGCGAGGAAAAACGCTTTTCGGACAAAAATACCGACTATGCCGACACGGCTATACGCGTCGGAAAAATCGCGGCGCTCACCAATCCGCTAACCTCTCTTATAATGAATTTAGCGGCAATCGCGGTAATATACTTCGGAGGTATACGCGTAAACGCGGGTCATCTGTCGCAGGGCGAGGTAATAGCCTTTATAAATTATATTACACAAATCCTGAACGCCATGATAATCGTGGCGAACCTTGTCATATTGTACACAAAGGCGTACGCGTCGGCGCTGCGCGTCGGCGAGGTACTGGAGCTTGAGCCGCTCATAAAATACGGCGAACGTAAGGAGCTGCCCAAATCGGATACCGCGGTAGAATTCAGAAACGTTTCACTGACCTATCCGGAAAGCCGCGCGCCGTCAATAGAAAACATAAGCGTTTCCGTAAAGACAGGAGAAACTCTGGGTATAATAGGAGGAACAGGCTCAGGCAAGACCACGCTCGTAAGTCTTATACCCGGGTTTTATGACGCCACCGAGGGCGAGGTACTGATAAACGGCGTCGATATAAAATACTGCGGCGAGGAACTGCTGCGTGAAACTGTCGCGATAGTACAGCAGCGCGCGGCGCTGTTTTCGGGTACAATCGCGTATAATTTGCGTATGGCTAAGTCCGGCGCGAGCGTTGAGGAAATGCGCGCCGCCGCCGATATCGCACAGGCGACTGAGTTTATAGACCGCCTTGAAAACGGTTTTGACACCTATGTGTCGCAGGGAGGCGCAAACCTGTCGGGAGGACAGAAACAAAGACTTACAATAGCGCGCGCGCTTGTAAAGAACGCGCCGATACTTATTCTTGACGACAGCTCAAGCGCGCTCGACTATGCAACAGATGCCGCGCTGAGACGCGCGATAAAGGAAAACACCGCCGGCAAAACGGTTATTATAGTATCGCAGCGCGTAAACAGCGTAAAGGACGCGGACAGGATAGCCGTCATGGACGACGGAGAGCTTGTCGGCTTGGGCGCGCATGAGGAGCTTATTAAAAGCTGTGAGGTTTACAGAGAAATATGTCTGTCGCAGGAGCAGCTTGAGGAGGGTGACGACAATGAGTAATAAGAAAAAAAACACGACTCTCCGCACTCTGTACGCGTATATTGGAGAGCATAAAAAAATACTGGTATTTCTTATAGCCGCGGCTCTTGCCGCGAATATATTTCTGCTTGCCGCGCCGTATGTTTCGGGACGGGCAATCGACTTTATAAAAGGCGAAAACGACGTCGATTTCCCTATGGCGCTGAAATTTATCGGTATACTTTTCGCGGTGTACATTTTAAGCGCGGCGTTCACGTGGGCAATGACCGCCCTGACGAACTCGCTGTCCAACCGTACCATAGAAAAAATACGTTCGGACGCATTCGGTAAAATATCAAGACTGCCGCTGAGCTTCTTTGACAATCATTCGCACGGCGATATTATAAGCCGGCTTACAAACGACGTCGACGCGGTATCCGACGGACTCCTTCAGGGTATAACTCAGCTTTTGTCGGGTATTGTGACGGTAGCCGGCTCGCTCGCAATGATGCTGTGGCTTAACCGGAAAATAGCGCTCTGTGTAATAGCTATTACCGTAATATGTATTTTTGTGTCGAAGGCAATCGCGACAAGCTCCGGTAAGATGTTCCGTATGCAGGCGCAGACAACGGGCGAGCTTAACGGCTGCGTTTCGGAGGCGGTAAGCAATATGAAGGTCATAAAAGCGTTTGGCTGTGAGGAAAGGAGCATGGACAGATTTACCGAAATCAACTCACGTCTGTACGACTGCGGGCAAAAGGCGCAGTTTTACTCCTCTCTTGTCAACCCGACAACGAGATATATAAACAATCTCGCGTATATATCGGTGGGCGTGCTGGGAGGTCTGTCGGCGCTCGCGGGCAATCTGTCGGTGGGTATAATTTCAAGCTTTCTTATATACGCCACACAATTCGCGCGTCCGATAAACGACATGACAAGCATACTGACTCAGCTGCAATCCGCTACGGCGGCCGCGGCGAGAATATTTTCGCTCGGCGATATTGAGCCGGAAACGCCTGACGAAAACAGACCGGAGCTTGACGTGCGCGGGGGAGAGGTGGTATTCAGAAATGTGTACTTCTCGTACGACAAAAAAACGGAGCTTATAAAGAACCTGAACATAACGGCTAAAAGCGGTCAGCACGTAGCGATTGTCGGTCCGACGGGAGCGGGCAAAACGACTATTGTAAATTTGCTTATGAATTTCTACGGTACCGACAGCGGTGCGGTATTTGTGGACGGACAGGCAATAGACAGCGTCACGCGCGACAGTCTTAGAAAAAGCTTTGGTATGGTTTTACAGGACACGTGGCTGTTTTCGGGCACGGTCAGGGAAAATATTGCTTACGGAAAGGAAAACGCGACCGAGGAGGAGATTATTGCCGCGTCAGTCGCCGCGTCCGCGCACAGCTTTATAAAGCGTCTGCCGAACGGTTACGACACCATGATAACGGAAGACGGCTCCAATCTGTCCGCCGGTCAGAAGCAGCTTTTAACTATTGCCCGCGCGATGCTTTCCGACCCTGACATACTGATACTCGACGAGGCGACGTCAAATGTAGATACTATGACGGAGCAAAGAATACAGCGCGCGTTTCTCAAAATGATGGAGAACAGAACAAGCTTTATAATCGCTCACCGTCTGTCCACCATACGCGAGGCCGATCTTATACTTGTAATGGACGGAGGACGCATAGTGGAGCAGGGCGCTCACAAGGAGCTGCTGGCGAAAAACGGTTTTTACGCGCGGCTGTGCGCGAGCTAACCGCGCCGCTGTTTTACAAGCGAAACGATGCTGCATACAAGCGTTACGGCGCCTACTGAAATAACGAGCAGCAGAAACGGAAGAAGAAAGCGGTCTGTTATAGGCTTTCTGTTCGTACTGTCCGAGTATTCCTCGCCGCCCCAGCTTACGCGGTTATACGACGAGAACGGAGAGTACGCCCGTACTTCCTCGGCGGAGGGCAGCGCTTCTCCCATACCGATACGCAGCAGGGAATATCCGCCGTCGTTCTTTTGCAGTACGGCATAGCTGTATTCGGGCGTAGAGCCGCCGCCCTCGCTGTATATATCCGAAAACACAACAAAAACGACGCCGCCCCCGATATTGTATATACCGACTATATCCTCAATCTCGGTGGCAAAATACCTGTCGAAGCCTCCGGTGTAAAAATAATAGCCGTCGCTGTAGCAAAAGCCGCGGCTTGTGAGATTGTTTACGGGCGGCTTTTTGGGAGTGATATGGAAAACGTTGTTCATTATATAATCAATGTACTCGCCGCTGACGATTGAAACATTGTTGTAGCCGAGAGAGCTGCTGTCGCCGGACATCGGAGACAGCGGACATAAAATTTGAAAATTTTTGTGGGTGTACAGCACATATTTAAAAAGCAGGTCATAGTCGTAGTCTTTAACGTCGTAGCTCATTATGTCCGCGCAGGCGGTAAGCGTCAGACGTATCGCCGACAGTTCCTCGTCGGATACGCTGTTTACAGTATTTAAAAACGGATAATCCGCGATTGTGTTTTCCTTCAGCTTATTGAGATAACGGTATATATTTACGGTTTTCACATTCAGAGTTACGGAACCGCCCGAGCATGAGGCGATATAGGTTACGCTGTCATACTGTACATTATTCGCTCCGGTGAACTCGTCATTTTCAATTGTGTAAAACTCGTTCGCGCCGCCCTCCGAGCGCATAATATAATTGTGTCCGGACGCCGTGACAAGCGCGAAACGGCATGATTGATTTCCGTATGGCAGGGTGAGAGAGTCCGTAAGCTGTATACCGTCGTAGTCGTCGTACACGTCAAACACGAACGAGGACTCATCCGCGTGTATAAGTAAAAGTGACGCGTAGTCGTTAAAAAACGCATCGCCGGCGTAAACCAGCCCGGCGCCGTTTGTAAAAACGCCGAGGCGGTCTATATTGTCGGACAGTATTCCGTCAAAGCCCGACGCCCCGAATACGCGGCGCGGCAGCAGCAAAAAAAGGATAAGTACAAGTATAAATTTTTTCATTTTGCCACCTCCGCGTAAATTTGTACTTATAGCTTTTCCCTTTTTTTCGGTTTTTTTCGCGAATATTATTAAAATTTTACGGTATATATGGTATACTTATGAAGTACCTTGAAAATAAATGGCGGAGGATTTGATAAAATGCAGGGATTTGAAACAATAATAAGCAGTATTCTGACGCTCGCGCTTGCTATGCTGATTGGCTTCGCGTGCGTAAAAACAGGCTATATAACGGACGAACAAAAAAACGGACTTTCAAAAATAATAGTGCGCGTGACGCTGCCGATGCTTGTCATAAGCTCGCTTACGAATCTTGAATTTGACCGTGAAAAGCTGATAAATTCAGTCGGAGTACTGTTCGCGTCGCTAACAGCGATCGCTTTTTTGTACATTTCAGGCTGCGCGATGTCGCGGATAGGCAGAATGGAGAAATCAAAAGGCGCGATGCACCGCTGTATGACATGTTTTGGCAATGTTGTTTTTATGGCGTTTCCGCTCATACAGGCTCTTTACGGCGAGGAGGGACTTCTCTACGCGGTGATTTTTCAGCTTGCCAACGACATGCTTTTGTGGACGCTCGGCGTGTACAATATGACCTCAATCAAGAACAGCGGCGCATCTGTGAAGGAAAATCTGAAAAAGCTGCCAAACCCGGGTACGATAGCGTTTCTGATTGCGTTTGTCATGATGGCTTGCGGAATTAAATTTACGGGAATTTTAGGAGATGTAATAGAGGGCGTAGGCGGTACGACCACCTATATGTCGATGTTTTTTATAGGCGGTACTCTCGCGGGAGTAAAATTCAGGTACATATACAAGCGCATATGGTTATTTGTGCTGACAGCCGTAAAAATGCTTGCCGTACCGCTGCTGTTAATGCTTGTACTCAAATTGTTCAGCCTCAGCGACACGGCGGAGGCGGTAATAATACTTCAAACCGCAATGCCGACCTCGACAGCGCTGGTAGCGCTTGGAATGGAGTACGGCGGCGACGCCTCCTACTGCGCCGAGGGCGTTTTTATAACCCACCTTTTGGGGCTTGCGCTCCTGCCGCTTGTGTATTATCTTATGAGCGTTATTTAAAACCTGTTACATAAAATAGATATACTGAAAAAAACTTGCGTATACGCTTATGCGCATGAACAGGTTTTAAAATAATTTGTAATGCGGCTTTTCCTCGCCGAAAAATAAATACCTGATGTAGTCGTCGGTGATAATGCAGACGGGACTCAGCAGAAACCATAGTATCATATACGGCAGACACACCTGACCGAGTATGTTGAGCGGCATGTCATAGTAGTCCCATACGCGCAGTCCGAGCCAGAGATTTAGTATACATCCCGCGATAAATTCCAGGGACGTGATTATAAACGTACCGATAAGCATTTGTATCCACAGCGGAATATCCCAGGTGTATTTTTCGTTTATAAGACCGAGCAGTACAAAGCATACGCCGCCGAGTACTCCCATGCTCCAATGAGTGTACCCCCGCCACAGAAGCTCGATTAACAGATACGATACCCCTCCGAAAAAAAACAGAAACATATATTTTACAAGCTTTGTCATACGCCGCACACCCTTTCAGACAAACGAATAATCCTATTATATGAATATTCGCCCCGGTTTAGTCATTTTACACCGCTGTATAATTAAGGTATCGGAGGAAATAAAAAGCGCGTAAATATTCGGCATTGCGTACTGTGATAAATTTTATCTGTCAGGGAATTTTCCAGCCGTCTATCGAACTGTCCCGAATTGCGCGGAACAGACGCTTGCGCAGTCCGGGCGCGGTTTCCTTTTCGAGGCGTTTGATAAGCTCCTTCATATACTCGCGCTGAGTATATCCGTCCGCCGGACACGGATTACGCAGTACCGGTATATTGTTGTTTCTCACAGCGCCGCGTATATCCCTTTCGCGTACGTAAATCATCGGGCGTATCTGGTAAATATCCGTACGGTCAAGATATGTGACCGGAGAAAAACAGTGTACTCTGCCCTCGTGTATAAGACTCAGGAAAAAGGTTTCAAGCACGTCGTCATTGTGATGTCCCAGCGCGACCTTGCGGCAGCCGTTTTCAAGCGCGAGGTCATTCAGTGCGCCGCGCCGCATTTTTGCGCACAGAGAACACGGATTGCTTTCGCCGCGTATATCAAAAACAACCTCTTTTATATTTGTATATTTTACAACGAATTTAACTCCGAGCCTGCTGCACAGAGTACGGATTTCAGAGTAGTCCGATCTGTATCCCATGTCAAGGGTAAGCGCAATCGGCTCGAACCTTTTGGGATAGTACCGTGACAGCTCCGCGAGAGCGCACAGAAGAATCAGGCTATCCTTGCCGCCGGAAACTCCGACCGCGATTCTGTCCCCATCCTCAATCATATTGTACTCTTCAATAGCGCGTCTTGTAAGGCTTACAATTCTTTTCATAATCAAAGTCCTTTCGCCGCGCTTACGGCGTCCGCCAGCCCAACACTGCCCGTGTAGAGCGCGCGTCCGACTATAACGCCTTCAACGCCTGTCAGAGCGAGCGATTTTATATGCTCAAGGCTGCCCACGCCGCCGGACGCTATTATATCGGCGCCGACGCTTCTCACCATTTCAGACGCTGCCGCAACGTTAGGCCCCGCGAGCGTGCCGTCCGTCGCTATGTCGGTATACACTATTGTACGGACGCCGATACAGGTCATCTTTTTAGCGAACTCGATCGCGGTAAAATCACTGGTTTTTTCCCAGCCCTCGACAGCGACCATACCATTTTTAGCGTCAATGCCGATTACAATTTTATCGCCGTATTTATCAACCGCGCGCTTTACAAATTCACTGTCCGACACCGCCTTTGTGCCGATAATGACGCGGCTTATTCCGCACGCGAGTCCGGCGTCGATATCCTCCATAGTACGTATGCCTCCGCCGGTCTGTACGGGTACGTTTACCGCGCGGCAGATTTCACGGATGGCCTCCGTGTTCACGCCGTGACCCTTTAAAGCTCCGTCGAGGTCGACGACGTGTATGAACTCGCCGCCGAGCGACTCCCATTTTTTCGCCGTCTGAGCGGGGCTGCCGCCGTAAACGGTGACGTCGGTAAAGCGTCCCTGAAGGAGCCGTACGCACTTTCCGTCCTTAATATCTATAGCGGGATAAATTCTCATGCTTCCTCCTTCGTAAGACGCGTAAACGCTTCGACAATGCTTAAAATACGCTCCTTCTCCATTTTCATACTGACTTTATTAACAACAAACCGCGCGCTGAGAGGACATATCTCCTCCAGAACGTCAAGCCCGTTTTCTTTAAGCGTCTTGCCGGTTTCCACAATGTCGACAATCACGTCCGACAGACCGACAAGCGGCGCTAATTCCACGGAACCGTTAAGCTTTATAATATCAATCGTCTGACCCTTATCGTCCCGGAAGTATTTTTGCGCTATACGCGGATATTTTGACGCGACACGCAGGCTTGTGATACGGTTCAGCCTTCCTTTAAGCTTAGCGGGTCCGCATACCGCCATTTTACATTTGCCGAAGCCCAAATCAACCATCTCATAAAGATTGCGGTTTTCCTCCAGGAGAGTGTCCTTACCTACGATACCTATATTCGCCGCGCCGTACTCGACATATGTGGGTACGTCCGACGCCTTGACAAGAATAAATTTCATCTTGTTTTTCTCATCCGTAAAAATAAGCCTGCGCGTTTTTTCCTTCATTTCGGCGCAGTTCATACCAATCTGAGTAAATATATCAATTGCAAGCTCCGCAAGTCTGCCCTTGGCGAGAGCTACCGTCAAATATCTCATGCTCCAACCTCCTCAGTCAATAACAGTCGCGGTGATGATGTCCGCAGCCGTCCTCACCGTGATCATCGTCAAAATCGTCATAATAGCCCAAGAACTCATCCGCGGTTGTTTCGATTACCTCGTTTTCGGCGAAGTCCTTGATTTGCAGCCTTCCGTCCGGAAACACGCGCATCATAGCGCCCGCGCCTACCGACAGCGCGTATTTTTCCGCGTCCGTGTAATTGCCGCTGCCGATATATGTTTCGGCAATACAGCCGTTGACGCGCAGATTGTACGCCAGCTCATAGCCTATACCCTCCGCGTCATCCTCGGCGAATATAAGCGTCGACGAAACGCTGTCCGCATTCTCGCCGCCCAAAGCCGACATAATCCGATTTATACCTATCGCGACCCCGACAGCGCCTGTCGGCGAGCCGAATTTACCCATGAGGTTGTCATACCGTCCACCCGCGCATATCGGAAAACCGATACCGTGTGTGTAGCACTTAAAAATGCTGCCCGTATAGTAGTCAATACTTTGCAGCATTCCCAAATCAATTGAGATGTACCGCTCGAGTCCGTACAGACACAAAAGCTCGTAAATACGTTTCAGATTGTCAAGAGCGGCTTTTGAGTCCGCGTTTAAGCCCTTGACATACGCTTTTTCAAGCACGGCCAAATCACCGAAAAGATATGGAAGGTCCACCATGAGCCGTTTAACGTCCTCGTCGATGCCGAGCTTGTCCACAAGCGTTTTAATGCCTACGGAGTCCTTCGAGTCTATCCTCTCGCGCAGCTTTTCGGTCATCTTGCCGTCAAGACCCGCCTGTCCGACAAGCCCGTTAAAGAACGCAACCTGTCCTATCTCCATAGAAAATTCCTCAATACCGACGGCTATTATCGCCTCAATTGCCGCCGCGATAACCTCCGCGTCCGCCGCGGGAGAGCCGGAGCCTATAAGCTCAATTCCGCTCTGGGTAAACTCTCTCTGTCTTGCGCCCTCGGTTTGCTCCGCGCGGAACACGTTTCCCGTATACATATATCTAAGCGGTTTTGCTTGGTCTGACTCCTTGGTCGCCGCCATACGCGCGATTGATGTTGTGAAGTCCGGACGAAGGACAAGTATTCTGCCCTGCTCGTCAAAAAACTTGAACATTGTTTCCTGTGAAATTTGCCCTCCCGCGGGCGCGTAGCAGTCATAATACTCAAAGGACGGCGTTTCGACCTCTTTGTAGCCGAATGAGGCGAATACCGACCATATCGTACCTTCAATTTCCTTTTTCATTTCGCACTCGTCGGAAAGTATATCATTTACGCCGTTTGGCGTATGTAATCTCCAGTCTGACATAAGAATTTCCTTTCCACGCTTTACTGCGCTAAATCATTAAAGCTATTATACACATAAAAATTACCGCTGTCAAGTATTTATATTATTCACAAAATATTTATTTGTCCAAAATCGTGACAGCGCTGAAACGTCTATCGAATTCACATAAAATTCATAAAAGAATTTATTGAACTTACTAATAAAATATGATAGAATAATATAAATAAAAAAGACGAAAGGAACAGAACCGACAATGGCTATTAACGTAATTGACGAGGCAAAACGCTGTCTGAACTGCAAAAAACCGATGTGCAGGGAAGGCTGTCCGATACATACGCCTATTCCGGATATGATACATACCTTTTTGAAGGGAGATATAAACTCGGCGGGTGAAATGGTATTTGAGAACAATCCGATGTCAATAGTATGCTCGCTTATATGCAACCATGAGAACCAGTGCGAGGGACACTGCGTACTGAACCGCAAGGGCGCGCCCGTGCATATAAGCAGTATAGAGAATTACATATCCGATAACTATTTTGACAAGCTTGCTTTTTCCGGCATAGAGAAAAACGGTATGAAGGCGGGAATAATCGGTTCGGGTCCCGCGGGTATAACAATCGCCATAATACTTGCCCAGCGCGGCTATGACATCACAATATTCGAGGCAAAGGAGAAAATCGGCGGAGTTCTGCAATACGGAATACCGGAATTCCGTCTGCCGAAAACCATTCTCGCGCGGTACAAAAGAAAGCTGTGGGAGCTTGGAATTAAAATACGTCCTAATACGTCGATCGGTACGACAATCAGCGTTGACGATATGTTCCGCGACGGTTACAGCGCTATATTTATCGGTACGGGAGTATGGCGTCCGAACACTCTGCGCATAAAGGGTGAAACCCTTGGTAACGCGCATTATGCGATAAATTATCTGACCAACCCCGACGTGTACCGTCTGGGTGAAACGGTTAATATCATAGGCGCCGGCAACAGCGCCATGGACGTAGCCCGTACGGCGCTCAGACACGGAGTAAAGACGGTACGCGTATTTTCAAGGAGCGACCATCTCGCGGCAAGCCCGAGAGAGGTGGACTACGCGAAGATTGACGGCGTTGAATTTATTGTGCATGTCGAGCCGGTGGAAATAATGGACGAGGGCGTTATATTTGTCGAGCTTGAATGCGACGGACACGGCAATTTGTCGCCAATCCGCGGTACAGAGAGCCTGTATCCCGCCGATTCGACAATAATAGCCATAAGCCAGGGCCCGAAGGACAGAATTGTTTCAACCACAACCGGACTTGAGGTTAATGAAAAGGGGCTGCTTGTGACAAACACTTTCGGGGAAACGACGCGCGACGGCATTTTCGCTTCCGGCGACGTTGTACGCGGAGCCAAGACGGTTGTTGAGGCGGTAGCGTACTCCAAGCAGGTCGCCGACGCTATGGATTCGTACATGAAGGGACTTATGCGCGAGCATGACTGATTAACGCAAACAACGGCGCTACAAAAACGTTATTGCAGCGCCGTTGTTTTTCTCCCTAAAAATTATTGTTGTTATTGTTATTCCGGTTATTTTGATTATTGTTGTTCTGATTGCTGAAATTATTGTTTTTCTGGTTCTGATTTTGATTGTTTTTCTGATTGTTTTTCTGGTTCTGATTCTGGTTCTGATTTTGGTTGTTCTGGTTGTTCATTTGCTCTCACTCCTTTCTACATACCTTATTCTGCCCGATATACAATATTTTATTCAAATATGTCTGTTTTACTTGAATTTTGAGTAAAAAAATGTTATAATAATAATTGGAATTTATATTTGAGAAAACATAACATGGAGCGAAGTATGACTGAGAAGATTTGGAATTTCAGAAATAAAACCTTAAGCGATGAAACCGTCAGCGCGCTTTCGCGCGTACACCGTATACCGCGCGTTATCGCCACAATACTTTTAAACCGCGGCATTGACGGTGCGGACATACCCTCGTTCTTGAAAAAATCAATGGCGGACATTATAAATCCTATGCTTATGACCGATATGGACAAAGCGGTAAAGCGTATTTGCTCCGCTGTGAAGACCAAGGAAAAAATCGCCGTGTACGGCGACTACGATGTTGACGGTATAACAGCGACTGCGTTATTGTATGATTTTTTGCTGTCGGTCGGCGCTGACGCGGAATACTACATTCCTGACCGCGCGGGCGAGGGCTACGGCGTAAATATCATGGCGGTGAACAAGCTTTTTAAACAGGGAATAAAGCTGATAATTACTGTCGACTGCGGCATTACAGCCATAGGCGAGGTGGAATTTGCAAAGCTCCAGGGTATGGACGTGATTATAACCGACCACCATACCTGCAAGGACAGACTTCCGACTGCGGCGGCGGCCATTCTCAATCCAAAGCGTTCTGACAGCGAATATCCGTTTGACTCGCTCGCGGGAGTCGGAGTGGCTTTCAAGCTTGTGCTTGCGCTCGCCATGGAGCTTAACATGAAAACGGGCGAAGTGTTCGGAGAGTATGCCGACCTTGCGGCGCTGGGTACCGTCGCGGATGTCGTGCCGCTGGTCGGCGAAAACAGGATTATTGCCGATAAGGGACTTCGGGCGCTGCAAAATCCGGCGCGTCCGGGACTTCGGGCGCTTATGGAAATTTCAGGCGCGCTTGACACTCCTCTTACCGCCTCAAAAATTGCCTTTACAATCGCGCCGCGCCTTAATGCGGCGGGCAGACTCGGCAGCGCGTTTACAGCGGTGGAGCTGCTGCTTACCAAGGACACGCGGCGCGCGTGGGACATTGCGGACAGGCTCAACAAGGAAAACAGGGAGCGTCAGCTTACCGAGCAGCGTATACTGGAGGAGGCGCTGTCGCTTATAGCGTCCGACCCGAATTTCAATAAAAAGAAGGTCATTGTAATCGCGAAGGAGGGCTGGCACCACGGCGTTATCGGCATTGTCGCGTCACGGCTTTGCGAGATGTTTTACAAGCCCTGCATACTTATTTCCCACTCAAACGGAATAGGAAAAGGCTCCGGAAGAAGTATCGCGGCGTTTAATCTGTTTGACGCACTGTCGCACTGTGAAAATTGTCTGACCGAGTTCGGAGGTCACGCCGTAGCGGCGGGACTGAATATAAATATGTCCGAGTTCGACGGCTTTATAAAGGAAATTAACAAATACGCGGACAGCGTGCTTACAGAAAAAGACATGATACCGACTGTAAATATTGATTGCCCCGTCAGCGAAAGAGCGCTTACTCTTGAAAACGCGCGTATGCTGTCCGGACTTGAACCGTTCGGCATGTGTAACGAGAAGCCGGTGTTCGCGATGGCAAAGGTACAGATTGCCGCGATTGAGTCCGTCGGCGCGGAGAAAAAGCACCTGCGTATGCGTATAACAAAAAACGGCTTATCCTTTAGCTGTATAGGTTTCGGTATGGGTTCAATGACGGCAAAATTTAAACAGGGATATATTGTAAATATTGCGTTCCATATGGACATAAACTGTTATCAGGGAAACGAAACGGTTCAGCTATTGCTTAAGGACGTTAAAAAGGCGTAAATACGCAAATATATATGGAAAGGGTGTGAGCGCATGGCGGACAAAACAAAGGAACAGGTAATACTGTCGCCGGAAAAAATACCTCAGCATGCCGATGATACGGACGTGCTTGTCGGTAAGATAGTCGATATGGTCAAGGGATACAGTCCAAACGCCAATACCGATATGATTTATATAGCCTACCGTCTTGCGAAAAGCGCTCACTCACATCAGTTCAGGCGCAGCGGCGCGCCGTATATCGAGCATCCCGTTCAGCTTGCGTACATAGCCGCGCAGCTTTCTCTTGACGCGACCGCTATATCGGCGGCTCTGCTGCATGATGTTGTAGAGGACACACCGTACTCCTACGAGGATATAGAAACACTGTTCGGTGCAAGCGTCGCTGAGATTGTCGACGGAGTTACGAAGCTGAAACAAATAAAATACAATACCCGCGAGGAGCAGCAGGTTGAAAATCTGCGCAAGATGTTTTTCGCTATGTCTAAGGACATACGGGTGGTTGTGATAAAGCTGATTGACCGTCTGCACAACATGCGCACGCTGAATTTTATGCCGCGCGCCAAGCAGCTGCTAATATCAAAGGAAACGCTGGATGTATACGCTCCGCTTGCCCATCGTCTCGGTATGTCCAAAATCAAGATTGAGCTTGAGGATTTGGCGCTCAAATACCTTGACCCTGTGGCGTACGAGGAAATTACTCAAAGTATAAATCAAAAGCGCGACGAGCGCGAGAAGTATATACGCGACATTATGGATGTGCTGCGCGAAAAGCTTGAACAGATGAATATTGACGGTCAGGTAACGGGACGCGCAAAGCATTTTTACAGTATATTCCGTAAAATGTACACGCAGAATAAATCGATTGACGAGCTTTACGACCTGTTCGCCGTACGCGTGATAGTAAACACGGTGGCGGACTGCTACGCGGTTCTCGGTATGGTTCACGACCTTTACACGCCGGTGCCGATGCGCTTTAAGGACTATATCGCGATGCCAAAGCCGAATATGTATCAGTCGCTGCATACGACTGTAATAGGCTCTAACGGCACGCCGTTTGAAATACAGATACGCACATGGGAAATGCACCGTGTCGCGGAAAACGGCATCGCCGCGCACTGGAAGTATAAGGAGGGTATAACGGGTACGACAGATATGGACTCAAAGCTGGAGTGGGTTCGCGAGCTGTTAGATACTCAGAACAGTATAATAGATACAGATAACTTCTTTAATACGCTAAAATTTGATTTGTTTGACGACGAGGTGTTTGTGTTCACGCCGCAGGGCAAGGTTATATCGCTTCCCGCGAAAAGCACGGTTATAGACTTCGCTTTCGCCATACATTCACAGGTCGGCTACAAGATGAGCGGAGCGAAGGTCAACGGCAAGATTGTGCCGAATAATTATATGGTTCAGAACGGCGAGATTGTTGAGATACTGACTGCGAATACTCATGGTCCGAGCCTCGACTGGCTAAAAATCTGCCGCACATCTCAGGCGAAAAATAAAATTAACCAGTGGTTCAAGCGCGAGCGGCGCGAGGAGAATATAGAACACGGTAAGGAGCTTATCGAGAGAGAGCTAAGACGGCTGGGAAATACTCATGAGCAGCTCTTTAAGCCTGAATGGATTGCGATACTTCTAAAACGATATAGCTTTCAGTCCATTGACGATTTATACGCGAGCGTCGGCTACGGCGCTCTTACCGCGCAGAAGGTAGTCGTGAGGCTGCGTGACGAGTGGCTCAAGCAAAATAAGGCGCAGGAGGCTAAAAAGGCGCTTGAGGCGGTTTATAACGAGGAAAATCATACCGTTGAAACCGAGCCGTCAAAACGGCGCGCGTCAAGCAAGGGTATTGTCGTAAAGGACATAGATAACTGCCTTGTGCGTCTGGCCGGGTGCTGTAATCCGGTCGCGGGCGACGACATTGTCGGCTTTATAACCAAAGGACGCGGCGTAAGCGTGCACAGGCGCGACTGCCCCAATATGAACCCCGAGGCCCTTTCCGAGGAGGACAGGGACAGATTGATTGAGGTATGGTGGGACGACGAGAGGAGTACGTCGTATATCGCAAACCTTCAGGTAGAGGCATATGACCGTGACGGAGTGCTGCTGGAAATCACAAATATTCTTTCAACACTGAAAATACCGTTTAAATCAGTAAACGCTTATGTAAATAAAAAAGGTATGGCGATAATTCAGCTTGGGATCGAGATACGCAACACCTCCGATCTGGCTCTGCTGAGAAAGAAGATAGTGCAGCTGCACGGCGTAACGTCGGTAACAAGACTGCAGAATTAGGAATAAATTATGAAAAATATGAAAATCAATATTACAACCGAATATATCAAGCTCAGCCAGCTTCTTAAATTTTCGGCGCTGGCTGAGAACGGCGCTGTCGCAAAGGATATGATTTACGACGGCATTGTGTCCGTAAACGGCGGGGAATGTCTTATGCGCGGTAAAAAGATACGCGCGGGCGATACCGTAACCGTGGAGCTTGAGGACGAAACCGTCCGGATAGAGGTGGGCGGCGAGTAATGTATATTTCCTCCCTGACACTTACAAATTTCAGGAATTACACCGCGGAAAAAATCAAGTTTTCCCCGCTTACCAATGTAATATACGGCTCTAACGCTCAGGGTAAAACAAATATCCTTGAGGCGGTTTATATATTTGCGCAGGGACGCAGTCACCGCGCCAAGTCGGACCGCGAGATGATTAAATTCGGCGAGGATTTCTCAAGGCTGTCGCTGGACTTTCAAGACCTGCAAAGGAGTTACAGCGCGTCGGCGCGGTTTGTCAGAAACGGCAAAAAAAGTATAAAGATAAATCATGTGCAGATTACAAAGCTGAGCATGCTTATGAATTACCTTAACGCGGTTATGTTCTCTCCCGAGGACCTTGACCTTGTCAAGGGCTCGCCCTCCGCAAGACGGCGTTTTATGGACTCATCGATAAGTCAGCTATACCCGCGTTACCTTACAAGTCTTATCGACTATCATAAGGCGCTTGCGCAGAAAAACAGTCTTTTAAAGGATTTAAAGTACAAGGGCGCGCGTTCGGACATGATGCTGTCCGTCTGGAATGAGCGGCTCGCCTGCGAGGGCGCGAGGATTATGGAATACCGTCGGGATTTTGTAAAACTTATGAGAGAGTACGCCTCGGTAATACAGTATGAGATTTCCGGCGAGCGTCTTGAAATAGAATATTCGCCCGGGATTAAAAGCGCCGATACTGACAGCACCGATATATTGGAGTATCTGGAGCGTCACCAGAGACGCGAGATTGACGCCGCCTCCGCGCTTTTCGGAGTGCAGCGCGATGATTTGGCAGTACGCATAGACAGTCGCGAGGCGCGTGTGTACGGCTCGCAGGGACAGCAGCGTACCGCGGCTCTCGCGATGAAAATATCTCAGGCGGACTATATTCATAGCATAAAGGGCGAATATCCGATACTGCTTTTGGACGATATAATGAGCGAGCTGGACGTCAGACGGCGCGCATACCTCGCTCAGAAAATACGCGATAAGCAGGTTCTGATAACCTCAACGGATACCGACCTTATGAAAAGCACGGAGGACACGAGGCTGATACATGTCAGCAACGGTACTGTTCTCAGGGAGGGGTGATGATATGTATCTAAGGCTTGAGGAGGATATTGTTGTCACTGCGGACGACATTATAGGAATTTTTGATATGGATAATACGACTGTTTCAAGACTTGGCAGACGATTTCTGCCTTTGGCGCAAAAAAACGGTCTGATTATAAATTCAACCGACGCCTTGCCCAAATCATTTATTGTGACGAGCCGCAACGGGAAAACACAGGTCTGTATTTCCTCGGTATCGTCAAAAATATTGGCAAAGCGCGGTTTGCACTGACGCAGAAAGGGATAAAATAGTAAATAATAGGGTAACACCCGCGAAAAGGAGAAAATACTTATGAGTGAAATTGAAAAGATTGAAACCGCCTATGACGAAAGTCAGATACAGGTTCTGGAGGGACTGGACGCCGTAAGAAAGCGTCCCGGTATGTATATAGGCTCGACGTCGGCGGCGGGTCTGCATCACCTTGTGTACGAGATTGTGGATAACTCGATAGACGAGGCGCTCGCCGGCTATTGTACGGAGATAAAGGTGGATATAAACATTGATAACTCCGTCACCGTAACCGATAACGGACGGGGTATTCCGGTAGGAATTCACCCGCAGCAGGGTATTCCCACGGTTGAGGTCGTGCTGACAATTCTGCATGCGGGAGGTAAATTCGGCGGCGGCGGATATAAGGTGTCCGGAGGTCTGCACGGAGTCGGCTCGTCGGTTGTCAACGCTCTGTCGGAAAGGCTTGAGGTGGAGGTTTCGGACGGCGAGCATGTGCATTATCAAAGCTATGAACGCGGAAAACCGACATGTAAGCTTAAGGTAATCGGAGATACGGACGCTACCGGCACAAAAATTACCTTTAAGCCCGATCCGGAAATTTTTGAAACGCTCGAATTTGATTACGACGTGCTTTTGAAAAGGCTTCGCGAGCAGGCGTTCCTTAACAGGGGCGTGAAAATCCTGTTTACCGACCATAGAATGGAGACGCCGGAAACGGTTACTCTGCACGCGGAGGGCGGTATAAAGGAATTTGTGAAGTACCTTAACCGCAGCAAGGACGCGCTCCACGACGAGGTTATATACTTTGAAGCGCGCCGCAAGGATATGACGGTAGAGATTGCAATGCAGTACACCACCGCGTACAGCGAGGCGCTGATGAGCTTCGCGAATAATATACACACCGGCGACGGAGGTACGCATGAAACCGGCTTTAAGTCTGGACTTACGCGTGTTGT